>NZ_JANSIY010000014.1:0-6006 GCF_047462295.1 Synechococcus sp. H60.3
CGCTAAGGCAGAAGAACGTCTGGAAGCCGAGGTCAAACGCTGGGACGAGCGGTTTTTCCAGCTCAGCCGCGACACCCTCAGCTTCACCCGCAATGTAGTTACCATTGCCGCCATCACAGCGGTTTTGATCCCGCTGCTGCGGGATGTCGCTCCCCTGCTGATCGAGCTGCTGCAGCAGGGATCCCGTTAGCCCCCGGTCATCGAAGGGCCCAGGGGATCCCAAAGCGTAATCGTTCTGAGTTACACTAAGACTGCAAAGAAAGGTAACGCCTTTGTCTGGTTTATCCTTAGCCTTGGCCGCGTTCTTTCTTGCATTCCTTGCACAAGACACAGAGGACAGACGACTATGGCTTTTGAACTCCCAGCTCTGCCCTACCCTGCCGACGCCCTCCAGCCCTATATGTCGGCGGAAACCTTCTCCTACCACCACGGCAAGCACCACGCCGCCTACGTGGCCAACCTGAACAAGCTGATTGAAGGCACCGATCTGGCCAATAAGTCCCTGGAAGAAATTATCAAGACCACGTTTGGGGATCCCGACAAAGTGGGCATCTTCAACAATGCTGCCCAAGTCTGGAACCACACCTTCTTCTGGGAATCCATGAAGCCAGGTGGGGGCGGCACGCCGACAGGGCCCATCGCCGACAAGATCAACGCTGATCTGGGCGGCTACGACAAGTTTGTCGAGGCCTTCAAAACGGCGGCGGCCACCCAGTTTGGTAGCGGCTGGGCTTGGCTGGTGCTGGACAACGGCACTCTCAAGGTCACCAAAACCCCCAACGCCGAAAACCCGCTGGTGCACGGCCAAGTGCCCTTGCTCACCCTGGATGTGTGGGAGCACGCCTACTACCTGGACTACCAAAACCGACGGCCCGACTTCATCAGCGCCTACCTGGAACACCTGGTCAACTGGGATGCCGCCAATGCCCGGCTGGCAGCCGCCTGACTGCCCCTCTTCTGGGATCCTCTGACGGGGGATCCCATCGAGGACTAGCCTTGCCCAGCTCTTTGCCAGGGGATCCTCAGGGATCCCCTTTTTTTCGGCTTAGTCCTTCCCCAAGCGTTCCCGCTCTTCGCGCAGGCGTTGTAGGAAGCTGGGCGTAGGGTTTTGGGCAGGGGTGGGAAAGGCAGCAGCAGGAGGAGCGGCCCGGTTGATGGGGAAAAGAGGGGGCGATTGACCGGCTGGGGCGGCAGGGGGGTGCTGGGAATGGGAGTGGGCGGGGGGGCCGGCGCTGCAACGGGCGGAGGCGCAGGGGTGGGTGGCGATGTGGGCGTGGGTTCGGGTTGAGGGTTCTCCCGAACCGGATCAGGATCATCTTCAAACACTGGCTCACCATCCCGCAGCAGCCAGTCCAGCAGTGGATCTGGGCCGGCCTCCCGCTCATCGGTGTCAGAGGGCAAAGGAACAGCAAGCGGTCTCTCAAAAGCAGACGGAGGCCCCAAAAAGTGCTCCCGGCGATGGCGGCAAAAAGAGCTATCCCGCCCCAGAGGGGGATCTGCCTGTCCCTGGACTCCGGCTGGGCGCCTTCCCAATCATCGATGGCTGCCAGGGTGCGCTCGGAAAACGGCGAGGTTGTTGGAGGGGGCGTGAGGGAAGAGCCGGCGCTGTTGTGGGATTGCAGGGATCCCTCCAATTGGTCGCTGAGGAGCTTCATGGTTTGGGGCCGCTGGCCGGGGTCTTTGGCCAGACAAGCAAGCACCACTTCCTCCAGCGCTGGCGGGATCTCATGAGGCAACTGGGAGCGGTCGAAGGGCCGAGGCTGTTGGTAGTTGTGGGCCTCGTACCAACCGGGAAAAGAATCGGTCTTGGGCTGCAGGGGGTGTTGCCCGGTCAGCATGCGGTAGAGCACCACGCCGAACGAGTAGATGTCGGAGGGGGGATCCAATTCCTCGCCGCGCACCTGCTCGGGAGAGGCGTAGCGCACCGTCCCCAAAAAGCCGGTGGTTTGGGTGCCGAGGGCCAAAGAAACATCGCTCAGCAAATTGGCGATGCCAAAATCCAGGATCTTGACCGTCTCTCCCAGGGTCTCATCTTTCAAAACAAAGAGATTGCTGGGCTTGATGTCGCGATGGATCACCCCTTTGATGAGGTGGCCATCTTGCTCAGTCTCCAAATTGTGGGCATAGTAGAGACCGGCACACACTTGGCGGGCGATCTTCACCACCTGCTGAGGGGGCAGCAGCGGGTGCTTGAGCATCAGTTCTCCCAAGCTGTGCCCCCTCAGGTATTCCATCACCAAATAAGGTTGGTTGTTCTCCAGACCGTAATCCAGCACCTTGACAATGGCCGGGTGCTCTCCCAGCAGGGTACTGATGCGAATTTCCTGCTGAAAGCGCTTGAGCAAGTGACGGCAGGTGTTTTCATCGCCTGCCAAGTTTTGGTGCAACAGCTTCACCGCCACTGGACGATTGAACAGGCGGGTATCCACAGCCTTGAACACCTGCCCCATGCCCCCTGCCGCAATCTTCTGAACCAGTTGATAGCGCTGACCGATCACTTTTCCAGGAGCAAGCTGGTTCATAAGCGGCCCAAGAGCATGTACTCTCCGATTTTTCCGATTTTAATGTGTGTTTCTCGAAGGTTTCTCTCGCCTCTTTGCGGGCGCCACCGCCAGGCTGTCTTCATTCCCAGTGTGTTCTTGATGTATTTTGAATGCTTGTTAAACGCCCTGCCGGAGATTGAAGACTGGACGAAAGCTGTGGGCCATGGGGAGCTATCTGAATCTGGATGAATCTGATAGACTCAGGCGGGCGCTTGGCCGAGTCTGTGGGTTGCTGTCTGTTGGGTAGTGATGATGGCTAACTGGCTGCCAATTTCAGGGATCCCTCTGGCCCTGCTCGGCCCGGTGAAAGACCCAGTGCTGGTGTTTCTGATCCTCCTGACGATCATGCTGGTGGCCCCGCTGCTGTTTGAGCGGCTGCACCTGCCGGGGATCATCGGCCTGATTCTGTCCGGGTTGGTGGTGGGGCCCTACGGCTTGGGCATCTTGCAGCGGGACGGAACCATCGTCTTGTTGGGCACGGTGGGGCTGTTGTTTCTCATGTTCATGGCCGGCTTGGAGACCAGCCTGGAGGATTTGAAGCTCAACGCCGGCAAGGCCAGTGTCTTCGGGGTGCTCACCTTTCTGTTGCCAATGGTGATCGGCACGGCGGCCATGCTGGCCTTGGGGTATGACTTTCTGGCGGCAGTGCTGGTGGCCTCGTGTTTTGCCTCCCACACCCTCATTGCCCTGCCGATTGTCTCCAAGTTGGGCCTGATGCGCCTGCAGGCGGTAACAGCCACCCTGGGGGCGACGTTGATTACCAATGTCTTGGCGCTGCTGGTGCTGGCGGTGGTGGTGCGCGCCCATCAAGGGGAGCTGACACTGCAATTCTGGCTGACGCTCATCCCCTCGATTGCCCTCTACATGTTTGCCACCCTCTGGGGGGTGCCCAAGCTGGGCGGTTGGTTTTTCCAGCGCTTTGGCCACGACGAGGGGGCGGAGTTTACTTTTGTGATTGCCACCTTGTTCGTGGTGGCCTACGGAGCGGGGTTGATTGGCATTGAGCCGGTGGTGGGCGCCTTTTTGGCTGGGACGGCCATCACCCCCCTCATTCCCCAGCTCAGCCCCCTCATGAACCGGATTCAGTTCATCGGCAACACGTTGTTTATACCGTTTTTCTTGATCTCGGTGGGGATGCTGATCAACCCCAGCATTCTCTTGGGCGAGCCACGCACGCTGCTGGTGGGCGGAGTGATGATTGCCGCGGAGGTGGTGAGCAAGTTTTTGGCGGCTTGGATCCCGGCCCAACTGTTTGGCTGGCGCTTGGCCAGCGCTATGGTCATGTTCGGCCTGTCGGTAGCGCAGGCGGCGGCTACTTTGGCGGCAATCACGGTGGCTTTCAACGTGAAATTGGTGGATGAGCTGACGGTGAACGGCACCATCGCCATGATCCTGATTACCTGCATTGCCTCGCCTTGGATCGTGGCCCGCTGGGGTGAGCAACTCCAGCCTGTAGAGGTGGCGGCAGAAGCTGGTAACCTGCCCCAGCCAGCCTGGGGATCCCGCGTCCTGGTGCCGGTGGCCAACCCTGACACCGAGAGCAACCTGCTGCGGTTGGCTTTGATTCTGGCCAAGAAAGAAGGGGGGACGCTGCTGCCGCTGCACGTTTTGTCTGACCGTGCTGGGATCTCGCCGGCGGCTCTGGCCCGGCAAGAGCAATTGTTGACCTTTGCAGAGGCCCTGGCCCACAGCGCCGCTGCTCGAGTGGAAGCCATTCGGCGGGTGGATGATTCGGTGGAAAAAGGGATCATTCGCTCGGCAGCGGAACGGCAGGCGACCTTGGTGATCCTCGGCTGGAAGGGCTACTCCACCTACGCGGAAAATTTCTTTGGCAGCGTCATCGACGCAGTGGTGCGGCAGGTGGGGATCCCGGTGCTGATTACGCGCTTCCCCGTCCCCATCGAGACAACACAGCGCATCCTTTTGGCAGCCCCAGAGTTGGCAGTGTCTCCCGGATCCCTGCAGCAGACGATTGGGCTGGCGCAGACGCTGGCCGAGGAATTGAAGGCGGCGCTGCAGATTCTCCTGGTGCAAACCCGACCGCCACGGGAGCGCTCTCCGGCCCTGGTGGCGGCAAGCTACGCCCATCTGCCGCTCCAACGGGTGCAAGGAGGGCTGGTGGCCGAGGTGTTGAAGGTGCTGCAGCCGGGGGATGCATTGGTGTTGATCCCCAGCGAAGCCCGCAGCCGCTCCCGTCTGGGCCGCGAGCCGGAGATCATCGCCCGTAACCGGCCTAACCTTCCCATCCTTGTGGTGCATTTGCCTGCTGCCTCCCCGGCACGGCCGCAGGAGGGCGTTCTGGCAGTAGGGGATTCCACTTGGTACTGATGGCGGGTTGCAGCCCTTGTGTGAACGCCGCCCCGGCTCCCCTGATAAACTGGGATCCCCAGGGGGGATGTCGCTAAGAGCAGAGGGGTATGGTTGCCTATTTGCTGGAAGTCGGCTGTGAAGAGCTGCCGGCCAGTTTTGTTGATTCGGCCCTAGAGCAGTGGAGGAAGGGGATCCCGGCCTCTTTGGCAGAAGCCCATCTACAGGCCGAGGAGATGCAGCTTTTCGGCACGCCGCGCCGCTTGGCAGTTCTGTTGCGGGGCCTGCCCACCCAGCAGCCGGATCGCACCCTGGAGGTGAAGGGGCCACCGGCTCAGGTGGCCTACCAAGATGGCCGCCTCACCCCTGCCGGGGAAAAATTTGCCCAGAAGCAGGGGGTGGATCCTGCCAGCCTGGAGATCCGACAGGTGGGCAAGGGATCCTTTGTCTTTGCCGTGCAGCGGCTGCAGGGGCGGCCGACGGCAGCGGTGCTCCAGGAATTGGCGCCCACTTGGATCACCAGCTTGAGCGGCGAACGGCTGATGCGCTGGGGCTATGGAGACTTGAAGTTTCCCCGTCCCATCCGCTGGCTGGTCTCCCTCTGGGACGATCAAGTACTGCCTTTGCTCTGGCCTACCCCTGAGGGCAATCCTCTGCCAGGCTTAGTGGCCGGGCGGGTCAGCCGTGGCCACCGCGTTTTGGGATCCCAGCAGGTTGTCCTGGAGCGGGCCGAGAGCTATGTTCAGCAAATGCAAGCAGCCGGCGTCAACCCTGACCCGGCGGCACGAGCGGCGCAGATCCAGGCGGAGGTGACCAAGCTGGCCAAGCAGGTGAACGGGCGAGCCCAGATCCCCCCTGTTCTGCTACAGGAGGTGGTGCAGTTGGTGGAGTGGCCAACGGCCGTTCTGGGGCGCTTTGAGCCGGAGTTTTTGCAATTGCCCCCTGCGGTCATCCAGACGGTGATGATCACCCACCAGCGCTACTTCCCGGTGCGGGATGGCCGGGATCCCGAGAAATTGCTACCCTACTTCATCACCATCTCCAACGGCGACCCCCGGCAAGCGGAGCGGATTGCGGCAGGCAACAGCCGCGTGGTGCGGGCGCGCCTAGCCGATGCCCGCTTTTTCTACGAGGAGGATCGCCGCATCCCCTTGGC
>NZ_JANSIY010000014.1:6106-32607 GCF_047462295.1 Synechococcus sp. H60.3
GATCTGGTTACCCAAATGGTGTACGAGTTCCCGGAGCTGCAGGGGATCATGGGCGCCGAGTACGCCCGCCATGACGGCGAGCCGGAAGCCGTGGCAGAGGGGATCGAGCAGCACTACTGGCCCCTGGGGGCAGGGGAGGCTCTGCCCACCTCTTTGACCGGGCGGGTGGTGGGCTGGGCAGATCGCCTGGACACCTTGGTGGGCATGTTCCACCTGGGGCAGATCCCCACGGGTTCTTCGGATCGCTTTGCCCTGCGGCGGGCTGCCAACAGCCTGGTGCTGATTGCCTGGGAGGCCGGCTGGAGGTTGGATGTCAATCAGCTCCTGCGCCAGGTGGTGCAGGAGTATGCGGCGGGAGATGAAAAGACCTTAAAAGCGTTGCAGGAGTTTCTCGCCCAGCGGCTGCAAATCCTTCTGCAGGAGGAAAAGCGAATCGACTATGACTTGGTCAGAGCCGTGGTCGGGGATCCTGAATCCGTGCAGACAGAGGATCCCCAGAAAGCGGAACTGACCTTGCGGGCTTTGAGCAACCTGCCCCTCACCCTGCTGCGGGCCGAGTACTTACAACATCTTCGAGCTACTGAAGAATTGGCGGATCTCTACCCCACCCTCAACCGCTGCGCCCGCCTGGCCGCCCAGGGAGATTTGGACTACGCCGTGCTGAATCCAGCGGCTGCCGTGGATCCCAGCCTGTTTCAGGAGGCGGCAGAACGGGAGCTGTACGAGGCCTGTCAAAGGGTTTACCGGCTGGGGGTGGAGCCAGCCTTCCAAGGAGACTTTACCCCGCTGGTGGAGGGTCTGCAGGCAGCAGCCCCTGCAGTGGATCGCTTTTTCGAGGCGGTTTTGGTCATGGATCCGGATCCCAGGCTGCGGGCCAACCGGCTAAACCTATTGGGGATATTGCGCAACCAGTCCCGCCTGCTGGGAGATATGGGGGCTGTAGTCATGGCAGGGGAAGCTGCGCCAGAAAAGAGCCGCTAGCTGCCGGCTGGCTCTTCCCTTTGCGGGAGAGGGATTATCCAAGAAAGCGCAAGCATTGCTGCAAGGCCCGCTGCACCGAGCCCAGGTAGCCCTCTCCGAACAGGTTGAGATGGTTAAGCCAGTGGTAGAGCTGGTAAAGAGGCTTGCGCCGGGAATACCCCTCATCCAGCGGATAGGCTTCTTGATAGGCCTGGTAGAACTCCGGTGGAAAGCCGCCAAAAAGCTCAGTCATCGCCAGATCCGTCTCCCGATCCCCGTAGTAGGTGGCCGGGTCGAAAATCACCGGCGAGCCATCGGGCAAGGCGCCGTAGTTGCCACCCCAGAGATCCCCATGGAGCAGAGACGGGACGGGCCGGTAGTCCCGAAAGAAAGTCTCCAGCTCCGCCATGACCCGCTCGGCTTGGGCTACCCACGCGCCGCGGTAACCCCGCTGGCAGGCCAGCTTGACCTGGTAGAGCAGTCGCTGTTCCCGGTAGAAGTCCAACCAGTTCTGCCGCCAACTGTTGATCTGCGGCGTCGAGCCGATGGTGTTATTGCGATCCCAGCCGTAGCTGCCGTTGGGGGAGAGCGTGCGGTGCAACTGGGCCAACTGGGATCCCAGTAAACTCCCCGTTTGGGGGCGGGGTGAGGTCAGCTCCAGGTATTCCAGCACCAGGTAAGCCTGCCCATCTAGGGATCCCCAGGCAATCGGCTGCGGCACTCGCACGGCGTTGGCAGCCGCTAAGGCTTGCAGGCCCGCTGCTTCTGCCGCGAACATCTCCAGCGCCCCCTCTCCCCCCCGCGCTACCTTGACAAAGTATTCCCGCCTTTCCTGGCCGGAAGAAGCCTGAAGCGCACAGGAAAGCTGGTAGGCAGCGTTGATGCTGCCCCCGCCTACAGAACGGAAGTGAAGGGGATCTAAGGGATCCCCTGTAATTTTAGAAAGGTGCTGGGCGATGGCCTGCCAAAAGTTCTGCATCAGTACCCTATTCTTCTTCCGTGGGCGTCGCCGCCTTAGAACCCAAAATAGCCCCTGCCCCGTAAGAATCGATATCAATAGCCTGGGATCCCCCCACCGCCAATAGATCCATCAGGGATCCCAGCCGCCACCAGATCAATCCTGCCGTGCTGAAGACAAGGATCCCGCCGACCAAGGCAGCCAAAGCCAAGGATAAGCCAAACACGTGCAAACAGGCAGCCACAAAGCCAAAGGCAAACCCACAGCAGAGACTGTAGGTGAGGATCACCCCTGGCGTGCGGTAGGGAATCTGGCCTTGGCGCTCTCGGTTCCGCTGCCAAAGGGCTACCTGGTACTCCAACTTGTCTTTAAAGATGAGGCCGAAAATAACAGCAAAGAAGCTAAACAGGGCAATGGCTGAGTAGATAGGGGGGTTGACAAAGCTACGGGAAAACTCTCCGCTGACGTAGAGGGACTCCATGAGGCTTACCTGATCCAAGTCCCCCTTAGCTTAACATTCCTTAGCATCTTCTGCTTCCGAGGCAGTACCTACAAGAAGCCGGAAGAGGCTGAGCCGTCTTGGCTACCTTCTCTCAGGCGACCACTTGGGGCATCAGTTGCTCAACCAATAGGAGCAGCGTATTGGCCACAGAAGCCGGCTCCTGAGCATTTAAGGTTGTGTGGGGAACCGAGCCATCTTGGTTGTTCAAGATCAGCAAAATGTCTTCTGGATCCCAGGCATTGGGGTGATCGACATGAGTGATCCCGATAACTGAGGGAGCACTTGTCCTAGCTCTCATAAAGGCTTGAATGGCCTGGGCATTGCGAAACTGGCCGGGCAGGTGGGCAGGTACCAAAAGAATATATCCGTGGGCACGCCTAATCAAAATATCCCACATAAAGCTAAAACGGGCCTGGCCGGGAGTGCCGTAGAGATGCAGCCACATCTCTTCTTCCTCTTCGCCAATTCTCAGGCGGCCAAAGTCCATGCTGACTGTTGTGCTCTTCTTAAGCTCTGCCACCTCATCGGTGGCCTTGCGATCCGTATCGACCACTTCGATCTCGCTAATGGTGCGAATAAAAGTGGACTTTCCAGCTCCCACCGGCCCGGTTACAACAATGCGGAGAATATTGTCCATAGCTCTCAGCTCCAAGCCCCCAGCGCAGGCCCACCTATCCTAACCCAATTAATTAAGATTATTAATCAAGAGGAAGCTAAGCTGTTAGCCCCGGTAGCGATCAAGCGCTTAAACAAAGCCTCGCTCATGCCTGTTTCTTGCTGTACAGCATTATAGGCCACCTCAAGATAGGCCTGCTCAATAAAGGAAAGGTCGATCATACAAACTTTGCTTAGGCTCATCCGCAGTTGTTCGGGCTTGCCCTCTTTGACCAGCCGACGACTCACCTCCTGGACAACCGTCGCCATGGCCGGCACCACGTGTTGAGGACCGATGCCAACCCGCACATGAACTAAGCCAATTTTCCAGCGGCGCTCGGCATACTGGGGGCCCCAGTTGTCCATGCCTGTGAACATTTCCTTAAACCAGTCGGCAAAAGTCTGGCCCAGCCGCTGCCGGTTATGCTTGGCAATGATGGTCGCCATCTCGGCATCGCGATCCAAATAGCCGTAAAAGGTATCCGACATTTCTGTAGCGATGCTGCTGCCCCAGTCGGCACTTTGCTGCAAAATCTTCTTATCTTCATCTGTAAATTCGGTGCGCGAGATCAAGACTTGCAGCAGCTCCAAAGGTTTGATAGCCATAGTTCCCTCAGAATCAAGTCAAAATCAAGCTCAGCTTCTCCACTTAGCCTCTCTACTTCATGGCTTCCGCAATACTTGCCGCGGCTCGCTTCATCTCCAAAAACAGCAAGCCCTGCTTTACTTCATCGCTGGCAATCGTCAGCAGTACAGCATCGGGGCCGCAACTGGTTAAAACTCCATATCCCTTTTCTCCCTGCACAAAGACCCTCTCTATGGTCCCACGACCCAACTCTTTCCCAATCCGCTCCCCCAAAGAAAGCATGGCAGCAGACATGGCCGAGGTTCTTTCCTCGTCCATGCCCATGGGCAATGTGGATGCCAATGGCAACCCATCAGGAGTAACCACAGCCGCTCCTTGAATTCCTGGCGTGCTGGAAATGTAGTTCTGGAGAATTGCCTGCAAAGAGGATAAGTTAGCCATTCTTTCTCTCCCCGCTTTCAGCCCTTTTCGTCATTTTTCCATCTGTTCTTATACCTGCTGCAAAAGATAATAACGCAGAGATCTACCCAAAGATTTCTGCTCCCAAAAAATCATCTATCACGAACTCCCCTCAGTAAAGTGGCAAGTCGCGCAACGAGGGAGGGCTTAACCTGCTCATTCCCTTCTTGGGAGGGAAGCTGCTTGGCGTTCAGCTTCTCCTTTGCGGTTTCTAGGTTGTCTGCTGCTGTTGCCGACTTGTCCAAGAAAGCCGCGAGAGAAGCAGAAGCAATAGTCGTTGGGCCATCACAGGGACTGATGAGCCCCAGCTTGGCCAGGCGGGCGCAGGCATAGCGAACTTCCAGAAGATCTGCCCCCAGCAGCCGGGCTAGGTCGGTCAGCCGGCGCGAAGGCGAAACCTGCTCCAGGATCCCCCACTCCAAGGCAGAGAGCTTGTACAGGGGCAGCTCAGTGCTGGTGCGCCAGAAATAGCTGTCCGGCTGCGGCAGGTTCTCCTCAGGAAACTGATCGAGCTTAAGCTGCTGTAGCCCTTCTAGAACCAAAGCACTGGCCCCCTTGCTTAGGCCAGTCATCTCCCGATAAGGCATGGGTGCGTTAGGTAGGAAGCTGAAGTGGCCCGCTTCCAGAGCAAACAAGCTGTAGAGCCCCACCTGCAGTTGGTGGCGGAAGAGCTTGGCCAAAGCTGCCGGCGAGATCAACCCTTGCCGCTGCAAACACCGCCCCAGCGGCTCTTCCAGTCCACAGAAAGAAGCCAGCTTTTCCACCACCCGCTCGCTGACCAGGCCCGAACGGGCCAATAAACTCTCCAAGCGATGCTCCTCTTCGGGGGGCAGAGCCGCAATTACCCGACCTTGATAAAACCAGATTTTGTAGATGCCGTTTGGGGCCCAGATGGAAAGTTGCCCTGTTTTGCCGCCTTTTTCGACGAGCTGCAACAGATCGGGCAAAGAAAATTCCTGGAGGTCTCCAACGATGGCCATAGCAATTCTTTAGCCTCCATTAGTTTCAGGGATCCTCAAAGACACTATCATTCTCATCCGGTGATTCCCAGACAACAACCGTGTAGCAACGGCAAAGCTACCTTTGCTCAAGCACTCGAGCTAGCAGCAATTCTACTGACGAACGATTTCATTGGAGAGATAGGGTCTAGGCATTGAGCTGCGTAGGATTTTGGCATCAATTCCTATCACTATTGTGTCGCTCTGATCTAGATCCGTTACAACCATTCAGCTCATCTTTACCTAAATTAACTTCGTAAAGCCGGCATGGGGAAATGCCATAAGATTTTACCCTACCGGCTTATTTTTCGCGAATGGTTTTGAGGAGGGTAGAGAGGCGGCTGACCAAAGAAGGCTTAACCGGCTCCTTCTCTTCCCGAAGGGTGGAAAGAAACTTAGAAGCCGCCGCGAGCGCAGGTTGAGGCGTAGCCGCCGAGCTGTCGCAGGGGCTGATGAGCCCCAACTTGGCCAGGCGGGCACAGGAATAGCGCACTTCCAAGAGATCTGCCTTCAGGGATTGAGCCAACTCAACCAGGTTACGAGCGGGGGAAATCTGCTCTAGGATTGCCCACTCCAGCGGCGAGAGTTTGTACAAGGGCAGCTCGGTGCTGGTGCGCCAGAAGTAGCTGTCCGGCTGGGGCAGGTTTTCTTCCGGGCGCTGCTCCAACCGAAGTTGCTGCAGCGCTTCCAGAACCACGGCGCTGGCCCCTTTGCTTAGGCCGGTCATCTCGCGGTAGGGCAGGGGCACGTTGGGCAAAAAGCTAAACTGGCCAGCTTCTAGGGCAAAGAGGCTGTAGAGCCCCACTTGCAGTTGATGGCGGAAGAGCTTGGCCAGAGCTGCCGGCGAGATCAACCCTTGCCGCTGCAGGCAAAGGCCTAGAGGCTCCTGCAAGCTGCAGAGGAAGGCCAACTCCGCCACCACCTGCTCGCTGACCAGGTTTAAGCGCACCAGCAAGCGCTCCAACCGGTGCTCTTCTTGGGGAGACAAGGCCGCCACCACTCGCCCCTGATACAGCCAAACTCGATAAATGCCAGTAGGTGCCCAAACCGACAGTTGGCCCGTTTTCTTTCCTTTTTCCATCAAATGCAACAGGTCGGCTAGGGAAAATTCCTGAAGATCTCCGAGCATTGCCATGTTTCCGCGCTCCCTCCACCTATTGGATCCCGACTTTTCAGTATTTTCTCGGTTTTTCCCTTGCTAAGCAAGTTACAAAAAAGGGCAACTCCGGGCAAGCTTAAGCTCGATTCTACACTTAGATGCTCAAAAGTTACAGCTAATTCATCTTTTCAATCAAACTTAACCAGAGTCCCCACTCTCTCGGCCTCAATGGAGCGGAAGTTGTGGCAAAAGTCCAGCAAAACTTCGGAAACAGCAACAGATAGCAGGTGGGATATTTGTAGTTTTTAATACTTTTTAACTCTGACCATCAGAGGATCCACTGAATACAAAAGTTCGCTTGAGAAGGAGCGAATTGAGGACTACACTGAGGGAGCTAAAGGCCATGAGGCCGCCTGCTAGAGCGGGGCTGAGGCCGAGGCCGAATCCGGGCAGAAGCGCGCCGGCGGCCACCGGGATCCCGACCAGGTTGTAGGCGAAGGCCCAGAGGAGGTTTTGCTGGATTTTGCGGAAGGTGGCGCGGCTAAGGCGGATGGCTTCCACAACGTCCCAGAGGCGGTTGCGCATGAGGATGATATCGGCAGTCTCTAGGGCGGCAGCGGTAGCAGAGTGCAGGGCCATGCCCACATCGGCTTGGGCCAAGGCGGGAGCGTCGTTGATGCCATCGCCCACCATGGCAACTCTCTGGCCCTGGGCCTGCAGATCTCGGATAACCTGGGCTTTATCTGCCGGCTGCACCTCGGCAATGACGCGGATCCCTGGCACCTGTAGAGCTTGGGCCACCTGCTGGGCCACCTCGGCCCGATCCCCAGTCAGTAAGACCACCTGCAGGCCCATTTTCTGGAGCTGTTGCAGGGTTGCCTGGGCATCGGGCCGCAAGGGATCCTGCACCGCCAACAGCCCCACCAGGGATCTGTTCAGGGCCACGCCCACCACCGTTTTGACGGCTTGCAGCAGCGCCTTGGCTTGGGCCTGCGCTTCAGGAGAAAGCGGGATCCCCAGGGCGGCAAGCCCCTCTAGGGAGGCCAAGAGGATCTCTTGCCCTTCCACCCGCGCCGAGGCCCCCACTCCCGGCTGGGTGTGAAACTCGTCGGCAGAAAGCAAGGCCAGTCCCCGCTCGCGGGCGGCCCCCAAAATGGCTTGGGCCAGAGGATGGCGGGTGCCGCTTTCTACTGTGGCCGCCAGTTGCAGCAGCCGAGCCGGATCCAGGGCAGGGTCGAGGGCAAGGCAATCGGTTAGGTGCGGATCCCCCTGGGTGAGGGTGCCGGTTTTGTCGAAGACAACTGTTTGCAGGCGGTGGGTTTTCTCCAGGACATCGCCGCCGCGGATGAGCAGTCCCCGCTCCGCGCCCAGTCCGGTGCCCACCAAAATGGCTACGGGTGTAGCCAATCCCAGGGCGCAGGGGCAGGCCACCACCAGCACCGAGATGGCCAGCTTAAGGCTAAGGAGCAGAGGGGTGGGATGGGGGGGGTGATCCCCTAGGTGCAGAGAGGAGTGGAGACCAACCCCCATCAGGATCTCGCTTCCCCAGAGCGGGATCCCGATCCAGTACCAGAAGGCAAAGGTGAGAAGAGCCAGTGCCACCACGCCGTAGGTGAAGTAACCGGCCACCCGGTCGGCCAGGCTCTGGATGGGGGCCTTGCGGGCTTGGGCTTCTTCCACCAGGCGGATGATCTGGGCCAGGGTGGTGTCTTTGCCGGTGCGCGTAGCCCGACACAGCAGCAATCCCGATTGGTTGACCGTCCCGGCCACGACCGGATCCCCTGGCTGTTTGAATACAGGTAGGGATTCGCCGGTGAGCATGCCCTCGTCCACCGTGGCCTGGCCGGCAATCACTTCTCCATCCACGGGGATCTGTTCGCCAGCCCGCACCTGCAGCCAATCCCCCACCTGCACTTGTTCGAGGGGGCACCACTCTCCCTCTGAGGTCAGGGATCCCGCAGTCTCTTGGGGTGGCACTCGGCGAGCCAAGCTGGGGCGCAGGCTCAGCAAGGCCTGCAAGCTGCCGGCGGCCCGCAGACGGCTCTGCTGCTCCAGGGCCCGCCCCAGCAGGATGAAGCTGAGCAGCATCACCGGCTCGTCGAAAAAGCACTCCCAGCCCACCTGCGGGGCCAACAACCCCACCAAACTAGCCAGGTAGGCGGATCCGGATCCCAGGGTGACTAGGGTGTTCATGTTGGGGGCCAGCCGCCGCGCCGCCAGCCAGCCGTCCAGGACAAGGTTGCGGGCCGGGCCGACGAAGGTCAACGTCGCCAACCCCCAGTGCAGCCAGACGTCGTTGAGGACGGGCAAGCCCAGGCGGGCGAACAGATCCAGGTGGCCGGCAGCAGAGATGAGCAGTAAAAAAGCGGCGGTGAAGGCCTGGCGAATCTGGGCTTGGGTTTGCCGCCGCTGCCGCGCGATGGGATCAGCGGGCGCATCCAAGGCATGATCCCATCCATCTGGGGAAGGAGCTCGACCTTGGGGAGAATCGGCAGCGCAGGAGCTGGGAAACCCCGCCTCTGTCAAGATGCGGGCCAGATGCTCGGGGTCAGGCCGGCTGCCAGGGGCAAATTCCACAAGGGCCGATTCGGTAACCAAATTAACGCTGGCTTTGACCACCCCCGGCTGATTGAGCAAGACTTGCTCGACA
Source organism: Synechococcus sp. H60.3 (assembly GCF_047462295.1). Lineage (NCBI taxonomy): Bacteria > Bacillati > Cyanobacteriota > Cyanophyceae > Synechococcales > Synechococcaceae > Synechococcus > Synechococcus sp. H60.3. The sequence goes on from NZ_JANSIY010000014.1 coordinate 14,973, forward strand.
GTACGAACGCAGCCGGCACAGCTCATGCCGCCCACGTGGAGCAGCAGGGATCCCTTTTCAGGCTCTTCCTGAGAAGACGGCTGAGCTATCTGCTCGGGGAACTTCGCATCTGTAGTAGCCATCTCTAGCGGGTCAACGAAACTTTTCCCTCACCCCCCCGCCTCTCTCCTCTTGGGAGAGGGAAGCAGTTCCGCAGCCATGAGTAGTGAGCCTGGGGGTAAGGAGATCCCCCCTATCCTAGCGTTGGCATCTCAGGCCCCTACGGCCCACCTATCCCCTTTGAACCCGCCGCTCAAACTCCTCGCGGGTGGCATCCACCAGTTGCACCGCCTCTGAGTAGAGCTGCGGGTGGTTTTGCTTAAGCCAACTCAAGAGCCGCGCCAACTGGGCTGAACAGAGATCCAGATCGGCCTGAAAAATCACTGCCGCTGCCATGTGCTGGGCGTATTCGGGGGGATGGCCCTGCTGCGTCAGCTCCGCCGTCAAGGCGGCCAAAGCCTGCTGGCGAACAGAGGGGGCGGAGCCTTCCGGGATGGACATAGGCGGGATCCCTCAATCAGCAGAGTAGCGGCGCAGGGCCAAGGTCACGTTATGCCCCCCAAACCCAAAGGCGTTGACCAGGGCCACGTCAACAGCCATCTGCCGCGCCTTGTAGGGCACAAAGTCCAACCCTTCGCACTCGGGGTCGGGGTTATCCAGGTTAAGGGTGGGGGGAACCCAGCCGTGGTAGATGGCCAGGGCCGTCGCCACCGTGGCAATGCCGCCTGCCCCCCCCAAGAGGTGACCGGTCATGGACTTGGTGGCGCTGATGGCCAGGCGAGGGGCATGCTCGCCGAAAACTGCCCTGATGGCCTGCACCTCGGCAACATCTCCCACAGGCGTGCTGGTGGCATGGGCGTTGATGTGCTGCACCTCTTCAGGCCGGATCCCTGCATCTTTGAGGGCTAGCCGCATTGCGCGGGCAGCGCCTTCGCCGGCGGGGGCAGGGTTGGTGATGTGGTGGGCGTCGCAGGTAAGGCTGTAGCCGACGATCTCGGCATAGATCTTGGCGCCGCGGGCGCGGGCATGTTCCAGCTCCTCCAGCAGGAGGATCCCCGCTCCCTCCCCCATCACAAAGCCATCCCGCTCCCGGTCAAAGGGCCGGCAGGCCTGTTCGGGAGCCTCATTGCGGGTGGAAAGGGCCTTCATAGCGCTGAACCCCGCCACCGACAGGGGAGTCACTGCCGCTTCTGTGCCCCCTGTAATGGCCACCTGCACTTCCCCTCGCTGGATAAGCCGAAAGGCATCGCCAATGGCGTTGGAGCCGGAAGCACAGGCCGTCACCGTGCAGGAATTGGGCCCCTTGGCGCCAAAGTGAATGGCCACGTGGCCCGCCGCCATGTTGGCGATCATCATCGGCACCATGAAGGGGCTGCAGCGATCCGGCCCCTTTTGCAAGTAGATGGTCTGCTGCTCTTCCAAAACCCGGATGCCGCCAATGCCAGTGCCCAAGATTACCCCCACCTGCTCGGCGTTGAGATCGGTAATACGAAATTGGGCGTCCTCCAGCGCTTGTTGGGTGGCGGCCAGCGCCAGATGGACGAAGCGGTCGGTGCGCTTGACGTCCTTGCGATCCAGGTAGTCGAGGGGATCAAAGCCCTTCACCTCCCCGGCAATGCGGCACTCGTGGCGGGAGGCGTCGAAGTGGGTAATCGGCCCAATGCCAGATCGCCCTGCCAACAAGCTCTGCCAAAACTCGGCGGAAGAATTGCCAAGGGGGGTTATCGCCCCCAGCCCCGTGATCACAACGCGACGCTGGGAGTTGGGCGGGACGGACATAGGAGCGGCGGCAGGATCCATAGACAACCGTGAGTACTCTTCCTTAGCACTCCCCCTCGAGGAGGAAGGGGGAGGCCTACCCCCTCTCCCAGCTTAGGCAGCTTTCTTGGAGAGGATATAGTTGACGGCATCCTGCACGGTGGCGATGCCCTCCGCATCTTCATCGGGGATTTCCAGATCGAATTCCTCCTCAAACGCCATGACCAGCTCTACCGTATCGAGGCTGTCGGCTCCTAGGTCGTTCTGGAAATTGGCTTCCAGGGTCACTTTGTCGTCCTCTACGCCCAGTTGATCGGACACGATCTTGCGAACACGGCTGTAAACTTCATCTGCGCTCATGCTTGGAACCCCAGATATCGACTGAGAGTGTCTTGGCTAAGCCAACCGGCGGCTATCGAAGCATTCCCTATTGTATCGGACAACGGATCCCCTCTTGTGAAGAGGCCCACCCGCTTTGGTCGCTGTAGAGGGGCGGAGAATTGAGCTGTGGCCCTTTTCGGTTGTCACAAGGAGAAGCTAGGATGGTTTACTGCTTCTTTTGATTTGGATTCCCAAGGAGAACTGGCTTCCATGCCCCGCGCCTACGAGACGATGCTGATCGTGCGCCCCGACATCTCGGACGAACCCCTGCAACAACTCCTCACCGAGCAGGAGTCGCTTCTACGAGAAAACGGGGCGACCGGCCTGGAAATTACCAACAGAGGCAAGCGCCGCTTTGCTGGGTTTGAGATGAAAAAGTTTAAGGAAGGCCTGTACATCCAGTTCAACTACGAGGCCGAGCCAAGGGCAGTAGCCACCTGGGAGAAAAATCTGCGCATCAACGAGAGCATACTGCGCTACATGACTCTACGCTTGGATTAGGTTGACGGGATCGCGGTCTGGAGGCATGGTAGAAGTACTTGAGCTGCCTTCTTTTAACGCCCTGATAGCCTTTCAATAGCTTTGTCATGAACTCGATTGTCTTGATGGGGGAAGTGGCGAGCGAGCCGGAGCTGCGCTACACTCCCGACAACTTGGCCGTTACCTCGCTGGTGCTGCGCTTCCCCAGCTTGCGCCCGGAGGAGCCACCGTACCAAGTGCGGGTTGCTTCCTTTGGAGAGCTGGCCCAGCGGGTCGTAGATACTTGCCACGTCGGCGACCACATCACAGTGGAGGGCCAACTGCACATGAACGTGGTGGAGCGAGATGGGCGCAAGGAAAAGCAGGCGGAGATCACCGCCCGCCGCATCCATCAACTGGGATCCGCACAGGTTCTCTCTCTGTCGGCGACAGGTGAGTCCACAAGCTTGAAGTCGTCCGAAGGGGATGTCGCCTCTCTGCCGAACCCGGATGAGATCCCCTTCTAGGGACTGGGGATAGCCTCTCTCATCAGGTCTCAAGAATCCGCCGCTGCTCAACCCTCGGGCTCCCCGCATGTGCTTGGCTACTCTCTGCAAGGGCGCCCCATCCACCTCTGGCAGCTCACCCGCGGGATTCGCTCGTTCCTGCTAATCGGTGGGGTACATGGGGATGAGGTGGAGGGCTACGGCTTAATCGAGCGCTACCTGGCTTCTGGGAAATGGGGATCCTTGGAGAGCAAGGCTGCGCTTTGGGCGATCCCCCGTCTGAACCCGGATGGCTGTGCCCTGGGGCAACGGCTCAATGCCAACGGCGTGGATCTTAACCGCAATCTGCCCACGCAAGATTGGGTTGCGGCCTCTTTGGAAGCTCGCTATCCGCCGGGGCCAGCCCCAGGCTCCGAGCCCGAGACACAGGCGTTGTTGGCAAGTTTGGCCCAGATTCGGCCTCAGTTTATCCTTTCTGCCCACTCCTGCCAAAGCAATCCCTGCGTAAATTACAACGGCCCTGCTCTCGAGCTGGCCCAGGCGATGGCCGCTCACAATCGCCTGCCGGTAACGGACGACATTGGCTATCCCACCCCTGGCTCACTGGGCACCTGGGCGGGGCAGGAACGGCAGATCCCCACTCTGACGCTGGAACTCCGGCGGGGCACTCCCCTCGACCAAGTCTGGCAAGAGCAAGCCGAGGCGCTGCAGGCGGTGTTGGAGTGGGCGGCCCAGGACGATGCGTTCTGACCTGTGTCAAGATCTCTGAACTTTCATTGCCAACCCGACAGGTCATCCGAGATGCCCGCGGTTTTCTCGCCCAGATCTTCTACAACACAGATAGATGAGGGCAAAGAAAAGAGGAACTTGGAGTCGAAACCGAAGTCAAACCTTGTCTTTCTTTTGCCCATCTGTTAGCCATTTGGAGGAAGTCGGTATGTTCAGCAGGATTTTGGTGGCGGTGGATCGGTCGGAGCTGAGCGAAGGGGTATTTCAGCGGGCCGTCCAGGTGGCGAAGGCCATGCAGGCCAGCATGATGATCCTCCATGTCCTGTCTCAGGAAGAGCCCGGAGCTCCAGAGCCACCCATGATTCTAGGTGTAGATTACAGCTCCACCATCAGTGCTGAGCTATGGCAGTCTTATCGGGAGCAGTGCGCCATCTTCGAGCAAAACCAAATAGACTACCTGCGCTCGCTGGTGGAGAAAGCGGCTGAGCAGGGGATCCCTGCTGAGTACAACCTCCACTATGGCAACCCTGGTCGGGTTATCTGCGACTTGGCCCGCTCTTGGAATGCGGATCTAATCGTGGTGGGCCGCCGCGGCCACTCCGGCTTGAGCGAGCTGTTCCTAGGCAGCGTCAGCAATTACGTGCTCCACCGTGCTCCCTGCTCGGTGCTCACCATTCAGGGGGAAGCTTTGAGAAAGGGATCCCAACCGCAGGAGAAGCAAGCGGCTACCCCCGCTTAAGGACTTTGGGGAGAGGCGGTGGGAGGGGAGCTCTCTGGCTGGCTTTCCTCCTCAGTAGTGGTCTCCAGGAGACGCTTAACCTCCGTTTCTATGCTGTTGAAGGTGCTCAGGTCGATGACAGCAACATCCGGCTGGCGGCTGCTTTGGGCGTAGGCGCGCAGGCCGGAGGAGGTCAAGCGTAGAGTCAAGGGCTCCTGATCCGTGTCGGGCTTGGGCTCAAAGGTCAGCTTCAGATCCGGCTCGGCCAGGGCTTTTTGGGCGTCGGGATCCGTTTCCGGCACGAACTCCTTGGCGCGGGCGGCGTTGAGGCTGGAGAAGAGAGAGCTGAGATTTACAGGCTGGCCCGGTCGCTCCGGATTTTCCCAGCGCAGCTCCAGGGATCCCTTCTCCTGGGGCAGGGGGTTGAGGGTAACCCGCTCTCCTTGGGATTCCAGGGTGACTTGACCCACCTGGTTGGGGTTGAGGTGAGCAAGGCGGTGATCCCGCAGCTCCTCGAAGTCGGAGCGGAGAATGTCGGCGGTGCTGGTGAGCAGGGCGGCCACCGCCGGGTGCTCGGAGGTGATGACATAGACTTGACCGTCTTTTTCCGATCCCAAGGCCACGCTCAGGGTTTTGCCGTCTTTGAGCTCAACGCTTAGCTGAGCAGAAGGCTTCTCCAGACCATAAGGAGCCAGCTCCGCCTTGGTTTCAGCCGGGAACTCCACCGCCTGCAGGCGGGATAAGGTGTTGAGCAGGCGATCGACGTTGAGGTCATCGGCGGGCAGCTCCCTGGGCTCAACGATCTGCCAAGTATCTTCTTGCCGCTGCAAACGAACAACCTCTGGATCCGCCTCGGCCAACTGCACCTGCAGAGACTTCACTGCCGCCGTCTCGAAACGCAGCAGAGTCTTGTCCCGCAAAGCCAGCAGGGAGGGGAGCAGGGATCCCTTCTGGGCGCTGGCCAAGAGCACAACCTCTCCGCCTTCTGGCTGAGCGTAGAAGCCGGAGCCATCGAAGTTGTCGTTGCCGATGGCCAGACGGTAGGGATCCCCTTCTTTGGGGAAGAGGGCAATCTGGTGGCGCGGCTGATCCAGGCCGAAAGCCCCCAAATCCTCGGCCCCTTCCAACGTGATTTGAGGCGTGAGGCGGGAGAAGGTGTTGAGAAGTTGCTCCACCGGGAAGTCCAGCGCCGCTGACTGGATGGGCTGGCGGATGCGCCAACGGGATCCCTCTTCTCCTTCTGGGGCCCGCTCCAGCAGGATAACTTCTGGCTGGCTGTCTTTCTGTTGGCGGATCTCGATGCGGGCAATGGTGTCGGGGGCAAAGTGAAAGAGCCGCGCCCGCTCCGCCTGCTGCTGCTGCCGCAGTTGCTGGAAGTTATCGAAGAGGAAATACCCCAGCAGAGCAGCCACTGCCAAGCCCAAAAGAATCCAGGTGCTGCGCTTGAACATGCTTGTCCTCCTTCGGCCCTACCGCCTTTGCCACCAGAGCACAGCCCCTGCTCCCAACGCCACCAGCGGCAGCAGTACCGTCGATCCCAGCACCAGCCAGCGGAAGTTTTGGCCGGTCAGGGTGAGACGGCGATCGGTAATGGATTTGGGGCGGATGGAGATTTGTTCAGTTCGCTCGGTGAGCCAGTTAACCGTGTTGAGGAAAAGATCGCGGTTGCCCTGCTGCCTCAGGTTGCCGTCGAGGGCAAAGTTGACGTTGCCGATCACCACCAGGCGGGCCTCGGTCGGCGACTCCTGGGCTTCTGAGTTGTTCTGATCGCCTTTCACCTGCCGGGTCAGGGCTACGCCCAAGGTCAGGGGGCCGGGCTTGTCTTGATCCGGGTCAAATTGCACGGGGCCAGCTTCCAGGTTGGGGCTGGTCTCTCCCCAGCTCTGCGGACTGCTGCGCAGCAAGGGTGTGGCCTGGATCCCTTCGCGGGCTTGGGTTTCCACCGAACGGGCCAGCGGAAAGAGGGTCATCAGCCGCTGCTCGGCCAAGGGGGCGGTGATGGGGTGATCCCCGTAGGTGGTAACTAGGGCAACTGCCGGCCCCGTGCCCAGGAGTTGGCTGACGCTGCTCACCTCGATAAGGATGTCATCTCCCAAAACCACGCCCCACTCTTCCAGCAAGGGATCCAAGCCGGCATCCACCCGCGGCCCAATGAGCAGCAGCAGCCGTCCTCCCTTGGCCAGGTAGTCCTGCAGCTTCTCCACCTCGCCGGGGAAGAGAGCCCGCTGCGGCCCCGCCAACACCAAAACCTCTGTCTCGTCAGGGATCTCGGCCTGCACCAGGTTCAAGGGCTCCACTCGGTAGCCCTCCTGTCTCAGGGCTGCCACGGCCTGGGCCAGGGTGGGGGTGCCTTCCCGCGCTTCTAGGCCCACTTCCCCATGCCCTTGCACGAAATAGGCCAGCAGCTCCCCGCGGTTGACCACTTTAGACAAGACGGGGGTCAGTTTGCTCTCCAGCTCAGGGGCAGGGGGCTGGGGCAGTTGCTGCCGGCTTTCTCCGGCCTCCACCACCAGGGTGTTGTTTTGCGTCACCTGCAGCCGCTGAATGGTGAGGGGATCCCGATTGGGATCGACAAACGCAAACTGGAAGCGCTCGGGGTTGAGGCGGCGGTAGCGCTCCAGTTGTTCCCGCAGGTTGGGATCCGGCGCCGTGGTAACCACCCAGACTTTGACGGGTTGCGCCAATCCCTGCACCAGTTGCCGGGTTTGAGGCGACAGGGTAAACAGGCCCTCCTCGGTGAGATCCAGGCGCAGGTCGTAGCGCACCGCTACCACATTCACCAGCACCAGGATGACGGCCATCGCCGCCACCGCCACCAGGATGTTGGCGTTGGTCTGGGTGGAGCGCAGCCCCAAGAACAGGCTCACCTCCTGCCGGTGGGTGAAGCCCCAAACCACCACCAGAGCCAAGCCCGTGGCCATGAGGCTGAGGGGCACCGCCGTCCAGCCGGTGAGAGCGGATCCCACCAGCAGGCCGATGGCAATCACACCAAGGCCGACGATCCCCGCCCAATCTGCCAACGCCCGCCAGTCTTTCATCACCGCACTTCTCCCAACACAACCCTAGCTTTGCTGCCAGCGCAGGCTTTCTACCGATTGCACCGTGGCAAACAGCCCCAGCACGATAATGCTGAGGAAAAGGACGATGCTACTGCTGCTGAGGATCCCTTGCACCCAGTTGCTATATTGCTGCAGCAGAGAAACATGCCTCAGGGTAGCGGCAATCCAGTTGTTCTCCTGGCCGGCCGCCGCGTCGATCACCCAGAGCAGCAGGATTAGCCCAAAGGTAGCCACCGCCGCGATAAGGGTGCTGTCGGTCAGGGAAGAGATGAACAACCCCAAGGCCATGACGCTGCCCGCCAGCAGAGCAAGTCCCACATAGCCCATTAGGGTTAGGCGGTAGTCCACTGCCGGGGTGGCGCTGCTCAGCACCAGCACGTGGTAGACCAGCGGTGGCAACAGCAGCGTCATAAAAAACACCCAGACCGCCAGCCACTTGCCCAGGGCCACCTCCAAGTTGGTAATGGGGGAGGTGGCCAATAGCTCCATGGTGCCCCGCCGCCGCTCTTCCGCGTAGGAGCTCATGGTGAAGATAGGCAATAAAAATAAGGAAAGCGTGCCCAGCAGGTTGAGAAACTGCTGCGACAGGATGGTGGCGGCATCAAAAGGGTTCTCTTGGCCAAACTGGGCAAAGAGATCCACCTGCTGGGAGAAGTTGATCACCCGCACCAAGATGTTGACGAAGAAAAACCCCGCCAGCCCCCAGAGTACTGCCGCCACCACATAGGCAATGGGGGAGGTGAAGTAGCCGCGCAGTTCTTTGCGAAAAATGGCCACTGCTCCGTTCATGCTGCTTCCTCCAATGTGCCTGCGGATCCCTCTTGGGTGGTGAGCTGCAGGAAAATCTCTTCCAAAGAAGCCTGGGGACGACCAATCTCGTAGAGGTCGATCCCCGCCTGCACCAGGGCCCTGGCCACCTCCGGGATCCAGCCTAAGGACTCTGTCCCGTTGTCGCGAACGGCAGCAACGTTGCTTTTAAGCTGCACCTGCCAGCGAGGGGGCTCGGATCCCAGGGGCTGCAAACTCACCACCTCCACCTGGGGCAGGTTTTGCAGGGCCGCCCGAATGGCCGTTTCCTCAGGGGCGCCCACCACCAGCTTCGCCTGCTGCCGATCCTGCACCTGTGCCGTCAGCTCGGCGGGCGTGCCGATGGCCGCCACCTGGCCGCGGTTGATGATCACCACCCGGTCGCAGGTCATGCTCACCTCCGGCAGGATGTGGGTGGAGAGGATGATGGTGTGCTCTCCCGCCAGGCTCTTGATCAGGTTGCGCACCTCGATGATCTGCTTGGGATCCAGCCCAATCGTGGGCTCGTCCAGGATGATCACCGGCGGGTCGTGCACCAGGGCCTGGGCCAGGCCCACCCGCTGCTTGTACCCCTTAGAGAGCTTGCGGATCAAGGTGTGGCGCTTGTCTTCCAGACTGCAGCGGCGGATCACCTCGTCCACCCGCCTGGGCCGGTCGCCGGGGCTGACCCGCTTGATCTGGGCAACAAAGTGCAGGTAGGCCTCCACCGTCATGTCCGGGTAGAGGGGCGGGTTTTCCGGCAAATAGCCGATGCGCTGCCGCACCGCCATCGAGTTTTCGTGGACATCAAACCCGGCCACCCGCGCCGTCCCCTCGCTGGCGGGCAGATACCCGGCCAAAATGCGCATGGAGGTGGTCTTGCCGGCGCCGTTCGGCCCTAAAAACCCCATGATCTCGCCGGCGTTGACCTGGAAAGAGATATCGCGAATGGCCGTAAAGCTGCCGTAGGTTTTGCTCAGATGCTCCACTTCGATGGCAGCCGTGGTTGCAGGAGCAGTGGATAAACCTATCATCGGCGGCTCCTAACCTAGAGGGTCAGCGTGAGTTGGCCAACAGCCCAAGTCCGTAGATGCGAAAGCGCGCAGCCCTTGTTTTGAAACAGGCAGAGGTTGAGAGCAACAGAGGCGGCAGCGCTGAGGCCATCAGCAAACTTAGCACAGCGGCGGCGGGGATAAGCAAACGGCAGCGGGATCCCCTCCCCCCTTTTGGTGGGGTGCTCAGGGGGCCAGGGATCCCCACGCTTCCAACCCCAAGACTCGGCTCTCCCCAGGGCGGGCGGCCACCACCTCCCCGATGGGAAAGGCTTCGGGCAGCAGTGAGCTCACCTGATCTTCCGCCTCAGGGGGCACCACCAGCACATAGCCCACCCCCAGGTTAAAGGTGTTGAACATCTCCAAAGTCTCCACCTGGCCCTGCTCCTGCAGCCAGAGAAATTCCTGTGGGATGGGCCAACTGTGGGGCTCTAGTCGCGCCGCCTGGTCAGGAGCCAAACAGCGGGGCAAGTTTTCCGGGATGCCGCCGCCGGTGATGTGGGCCATGCCGTGGATGGGGATCCCTGCTGCTTGCAGCCGCTGCACCGCCTGCACGTAGATGCGGGTGGGGGTGAGAAACACCTCCGCCAGAGGCCGATCCCAACCAGAGGGCTGGTGATCCCAGCGCCAGCCCCGCTCGGCCACAATCCGCCGCACCAGGCTGAAGCCGTTGCTGTGCAGGCCGCTGCTGGGCAAAGCCCACAGCCGATCCCCAGCCTGCACCCGCGAGCCGTCGAGAATGTCCGCCCTCTCGACAATCCCGACACAAAATCCCGCCAGGTCGTACTTGCCGGGCGGATAAAACCCCGGCATCTCCGCCGTCTCTCCCCCCAGCAGTTGGCAGCCGGCCTCTTGGCAGCCCTCCAGAATGCCGTCAATCACCTGCCAGAGAGCTTCCGGCTCCAGCTTGCCGGTAGCCACATAGTCCAGGAAAAACAGCGGCTTGGCTCCCACCGTCAGCACATCGTTGACACACATGGCCACCAGGTCGATGCCCACTCCGTGGTGCTGCCCCCACTGCTGGGCAATCTCCAGCTTGGTGCCCACCCCATCAGTACCGGCAACCAAAACCGGCACTCGGTAGCCTGCTGGCAGCTCGAACAGGCCAGCAAACCCCCCAATGCCCCCCAAGGTTCCTGAAGAACCTGAAAACGGGACTTTAGTTCGTTCAACGCGCTCGCGAATCCCCTTGACAAAGGCGCGGCCCAGATCGATGTCAACCCCTGCTGAGCGGTAGTCCAAGATGACGAAAATCCTTGTGCTGACGGAACTTAGGCTTTTGCCCTCGACCGGGCAAGCTTGTCAATTTAGAAACCTATGGTACATTAGCTTCTGTTTTACTGTCGCATTGGATGTTGTACAGGAGTTTCGAGAGGAGCGCGGCCTCATGCGAAATTGGAAGCGGCTTGGACAGGGACTGGCTCCCGCCCGCCAAGTGGGCTTAGTCGGCTGTCTCTGTGTTACGGCTCTCAGCTTGCCGGCAGGCATGTTGGGCAGCCCAAACTCGCAGGCACAAGCCTCAACTCGCAGCGGATCCCCCAGCGCCAGAGCAACCCAGCCATCCCCCAAAGCCCACTCGCTCTCCCCGGCAACCGACCTTGTCTCCCCTTCCCAACCCAACGCTCCCCTGCCGGCCAAACTCGGCACCTTGCACTCGCAGGACTCGGAGTCTCTCCTCCTATCTCGCCAGGCGATCCCTTCGCGGCCAACAGAAGAACCCACCCTCAAGATCGGCGAACAACAGCAGCAAACCAGACAGCCCATCTCCACCCTCTACGACTACCAGATGGATGGGCGGCAGGTGGTCACCGTCTACGTTCGGGATCTACCTGTTGTCAGCTTTGTCGAGCAACCCGGGTTGGAGTCGCCGCTGCTGCGGGCCAGCACTCTGGTGGCCCGGCTCAACCAAATGGCCCAGGGATCCCTGAAGGACACGACCATTACCCTGGCTTGGGCAGAGCCCCAATCCGGGGATCCCCTCTACGCAGTTCAGGTCAACGGCGAGGAATTGCTGCGCATCGACGAGGGAGTCCTGCTGCCAGATAACCAACGCCCGGTGGATACAGCAGTTTTGGCTGCCAATCGTCTGCGCCGTCTGCTGCTGGATGCGCCCCCCATTTCGGCTCCGGCCCTACCTCAACCGGCTGCTCTCGCCGCCAAGGCCACTGTTGTAGGCCCTAAGCCAGAAACAGCCGCTCAACCAAAACCTGCCCCTGTCCGTACCGTCGGGCCTGTGCAGGAAGGGATCGCCTCCTGGTATAACCTGCACCCCACCCGCCATGAGATGACGGCTGCCCACCCCACTCTGCCCTTCGGTACCGAGGTGCGGGTCACCAACCTGAGTAACGGGCGTCAGGCCGTCGTGCGCATCAGCGATCGCGGCCCCTTCATCCCCGGTCGGATTATCGACCTCTCCCTACGGGCAGCAGAGGCCCTGGGGATGGTGCGCTCTGGGCTGGCGCCGGTGCGGGTGGAAGTGGTGCAGCGCTAGCTAAGGCACGGGCGAAAAGCGCTTGGAGTCGGGCGAGTAGCGCCAAGAAATGCCGTCGGGATCCCGGCTGCGGCTCCACTCGGGAAACCCACTCTTGAACTTCCAGTAGGTGATGGCGGAGACCACTACCCCCAACCGCTCTGCTAGCTGAGTCTGGTTGAGGGGGCGCAGTGTTACCCGCGGCACTGTAATCGCCTCCTCGGCAGCGACAGGGCTGGGCAGGGGAGCGGGATTGGCCACCGCTGGGGGGGGCTCGGAGAGGGTAGCCGTAGCTATGGCCGCCGGTTTCTCCTCTTCCAGCAGGCGACTCCGGCTGGGCTCCTGGGGCCGCAACAAGCTAAACTGACTCAACAGCCCGACATTTTCTAGGTTTAGCAAATCTTCCAGGTTAGAGGTCTGATGAATCAGTTCCAGCTCGCGGTGAAACTCTTCCTCCAGCACCCGCAGGTAGTACTGCCACTTCTGCTCCGACTCTGCCTCTTTGAGCAGGCCTAGGGCAAACTTGAGCTTCGAGAGGAGCTCACTCAGATCTTGCAAGAATTTCTTGAACAAAGTGCCCTTGACCTCTGCAAACTGCTGCAACTGCTGCAGCTTTTGTCGCAGCTCCTCCAGCCTTTTCTCCTCCAGCCTGCGGCTCTCTAGGCTCTGGCGGTGGTTGTGCAGGGCAATTTCGATGGCGGTGTAGAGCTCCCGCTCTTTGAAAGGTTTGATGATGTAGCCAAAGGGCTGCGTCTCCTTGACGCGCGAAAGAGTGTCCTCATCAGCGTAGGCCGTCAGGTGCACCACCGGAATGTTGAAGCGCTCGCCGATTCGCTTGGCGGCTTCGATGCCATCGATATCTCCCTTCAAGACGATGTCCATCAAGACCAAGTCCACCGACATTTCCTCCAGCCGTCGGATTGCTTCTTCGCCAGAGGACGCGATGGCCGGCACCGCATAGCCAAATTTTTTCAGGACGTTGGCAATATCCTTGGCGATGATCTTCTCGTCTTCGACAACCAGAATGCTGCCTTTGGCAAGCATGGGAACTTTCTTCAAGGCTGGCTCCTTGGAAAGGTGATGATGAAAGTGGTACCCGACTTGTTTCTCAATTCTATCTTGCCCTGGAGCTGATCGGTGAGGGTCGCAACCAGTTGTAAACCTAAAGATTGAGTTTCCTTGAAATCGAAGTTGCGGGGCAGGCCAATGCCGTTGTCAGAGACGCGCAACTGAGTATGAGTACGGGTTTGCTTAAAGTGGACGTCGATCTGACCACTGCGGCCTTTGGGGAAGGCGTATTTGAGGCTGTTGGTGACCAGCTCATTGATGATCAGGCCGCACAAAACTGCGTCGTCGAGGTTGAGGCGGATCCCTTCGGCGCGGATGCTGGCGCGAATGATCTCGGGGTTCACGCCGTAGGAGCGGAAGAGATTGGAGATTAAATTGTGGAGGTACTGCTTCAAATCCACAGCAGCCAGGTTGTTGGACGGGTACAGGCCCTCGTGGATCAAAGACATCGCCTGAATGCGGCTGCCGGCGTCCTTAAAAACGCGGGCATACTTGTGGCTTTTGATTTGATCCGCCTGGAGCCGCAGCAAGCTGGAGATGATCTGCAGGTTATTTTTGACACGGTGGTGGATCTCCCGCAGCAGAATCTCTTTTTCTTGCAGGGCTGCCTGGATCTGCAGCTTCGCCTGTCTTTCTTCAGTAATATCTTCGCAAATGCCAATAACGAAGAGGTTTTTGCCTTCGGGATCCCGCACTGCCGAGACCGCCAGGCGGCACCAAACCACCTTGCCGCTGCGGTGGATGTAACGTTTTTCCAGGTGGTAGCGATCCCGTTGGCCGTTCACAACTTCCTGGAAGAGTCGCCAATCTTCCTCGATATCGTCCGTGTGGGTGAGGTCGCAGAAACTCCTGCTGACCAATTCGGCAGCGCTGTAGCCAAGGATCTCTTCCAGGGCGGGGTTCACCTTGAGGTAACGGCCTTGTCGGTTGACAATGGAAATGCCCAGGGCCGACTGCTCGAAGATGCCCCGCAGGCTCAGCTCGCTTTGGCGCAGGGCCGCCTCCGCTTGCTTGCGCTCGGTGATGTCCAGGATTTGGCTGAGAAAGTAGCTGGGATCCCCCTGCGCAGTGCGCACCAGAGTGATGCGGAGAAGGGCGTAGACGATTTGCCCGTTCTTGTGGATGTAGCGCTGTTCCTGCTCGCAGTGGCGCACCTCGCCGGCCAGTAGGCGGTTGGTGCTCTCCAGGGTGGCGGCAATGTCGTCAGGATGGGTGATGTCGAGGACGGTTTTGCCTTTGAGATCTTCTAGGGTGTAGCCTAGGGTTTCGGTGAAGGCGGCGTTGATCTGAAAATAGGTACCATCCAGGTGGGTCATGGCCTTGGCAATCGGGGACCGCTCAAAGGATTGGCGGAAGCGTTCTTCGCTTTCTCTGAGGGCGATTTCTGCCTCGACACGGGCGCTGATGTCGATCACCTGGTTGAGAAACTGGGTGGGCTGGCCGGCTTCATCGGTAAGCAGGGTGGCCTGGAACAGCACATGGACAACCTGGCCGGAACGGTGGATGTAGCGAATCTGCCGCTGGCTGATGGAGACTTTGCGTGTCAAGAGGGCCTCGTTAGCCGCCAGCAGTTGGTTGACATCGTCGGGGTGGAGGATGTCCAGTTGTTGCCGACGCTGCAACTCTTCGGGGGTGTAGCCGACGATCTGGGCAAAGGCCTCGTTGACCTGGATAAATCGCCCCTGCAAATCCACCAGGGCAATGCCGTTGGGAGCCAGCTCAAAGATCTGCCGGAAATGGTTGGCGCTCTGTTGCCAGGCTTGCTCTATACGACGACGTTCGGCTTCCAGTTGCTTGGACTCGGTGATGTCTTCGACGATCCCTGCCACCCGGTAGAGTTTGCCCTCTTTGTCGAGGATGGGAAAGGTGCGTTCCCGCAGCCAGAGGATGCAGCCATCGGGGCGGCAGAGGCGAAAAACCACATCGGTGGGTTGGCCCTGAAGTTGGGCTTGAAAAATGGCGGGGAACAGCCAGCGGTCGTCAGGGTGAATGTGGCGCATCCAGGCCTGGGGATTGGCGTAGGCCTCTGCAGGGGAAAGGCCCCAAATGGCTTCACAGGCGGGGCTGACGTAAATCAGCTCTTTGCCGCAAAGCGTTGAAATCCAAAACAGTTGCTGGCTGTTCTTAGCCAGTTGCAAAAAACGATGCTCGCTCTCTCTGCGGGCTTCCTCCAGTTGCTGTTGCCGTTCTTTAAGCTGGCGGGAGGCCGTGATATCGGTAACAAACCCTTCAAAATAGAGGGGCTCCCCCTGCTCGTTGTACAGGGTGCGGGCGTTTAAAGAAATCCAGATTTTTTTGCCGTCCTTGCGGCACACCTGCTGCTCGGCGTGCACGACCTGGCCTTCCTTCAGCATGCGCTGTACGAACTCAGATCGCTGCTCCGGGTCGCCGTAGATCTGAGAGCCGATATCGGAGACGTGGCGCATCAAATCTTCTGGGGATTCGTAGCCAAAAATATGGGCCAGAGCCGGGTTGGCCACCAGATATTTCCCTTCTGGAGTCGTTTGAAAAATACCTTCGACAGCGTTCTCGAAGATCTGTTGGTAGCGGGCGGCAGTGCTGCGGCTGTGCTGCAGTTGCGCCCGAAGTTCCGCGAGGGCTTGTTGCTGCTCCTGGGCCTGGAGCAGGATGTGTCGCAGGCTGAGGGCGATGAGGTTGATCTGTCCCCGTTCGGGGAGACTCAGTGGGCGAGGGCACTCCCCCCGCAGGTGAAGTGTCGCCAGCCACCTCCCTCCCTCATCCAGCAGGGGAAAAGCTTCATGAAAGGGCCAAGATTCGGGGGGGCTGAGCGGCTCGTTGCCAGGGATCCGCTGGGGGTCGCGGTAGAGGATCCCTTTTGTAGGCGAGTCGGGATTGGATCCCGGCTGGGCCAGTTCTAGATAGACCAAGGGGACGTTCAGCAGTTGCCCCAGCAATTGCAACAGCGGGTACAGCGCTGCAGCGGACTCCGTCTTCAGTTCAGTTTGAAGGGACGGCTCTTCCCTGGCGGCGGCCTGCCCGGCAACAAAACTGTTCACAACGGATCTTGGTGACCTAGAAATGGGAGGCGACATGGGAAAAACTCGGCTGGGAAGCTAGCTCTACCCAGTCCATCACGATAGATGGGGGGCACCTGCTGAGTTGGTCTTCACAGGGCAAAAAGCAAAGGATCCCCGCTAGGTACGCCCGTTCCGCACCCACTATCTATACTTTAGCGATGCTCTGGAGAAACCTTAGTGAAACATGCTGCTGACGGAGCTGTCTTCGTGAATGCGCCAGATCGCCTCTCCCAGCACGTTCGCCACCGAGAGGACGGTCAAGCCTGGAAAATGCCGCTCTGGAGGAATGGGGATGGTGTTGGTGACGATCACCTCTTCAAACAGACCGCCCTGCAGGCGTTCGATGGCCGGATCGGAAAAGACAGGGTGGATGGCGCAGGCATAGACCGCCTTGGCTCCCGACTTGCGCAGCAGCTTCGCCCCTTCCGAGATGGTGCCTGCCGTGTCAATCATGTCATCTACGAGGATGGCAATTTTACCGCGCACATCGCCAATGAGGTTCATGACTTCCACGTCGTTGTGGGCCTGGCGGCGCTTGTCGATGATTGCCAGCGGAGCTTCCTTGAGTTTTTTGGCAAAGGCACGTGCCCGCGCTACCCCGCCCACATCGGGAGAGACGACCACAATATCTTCGTCGAGCAGGCCTTTTTCTTTGAGGTAAGCCTGCAGTACCGGCTGGGCGTAGACGTGGTCGAGGGGAATGTCGAAGTAGCCCTGGATCTGGGCCGAGTGCAGATCCATGGCCAGCACCCGGTGTGCCCCTGCCTGGGTGATCATATTGGCCACCAGCTTGGCGGTAATGGCTTCCCGTCCGGCGGTTTTGCGGTCGGCGCGGGCGTAGCCGTAGTAGGGCAAGACGGCAGTGATCTGGCGGGCCGAGGCGCGGCGGCAGGCATCGATGATCACCAGCAGCTCCATCAGGTGATCGTTGACCGGGCGGCAGGTGGGCTGCACCAGGTAGACATCGGCGCCGCGAATCGACTCCTGGATTTGGATGTACAGCTCACCATCGGCAAAGCGCTTGCGCAGCATCGGGCCCAGATCCAGGCCTAAGTAACGGGCTACTTCCTGGGCTAGGGCTGGATTGGCGCTGCCTGAGAAGATTTTAAGGCGGTTACTATCTGAGATGGGTGGCAGGGGAGAAGGGCGAAGCAGAGGAGCAGGGCGAACCACAGATCGACGCTGAACTCGTCCGTAGCCAACGCCTGACGGCGAGCTGACGCTATCCTAGCACTGGCGCTTGCAACTTTAGCAACTGTATTCTTCGGGATTTTGGGTCTCGGAGGCAGGTTAGCATAAACGGGATGAAGGTGGAGCTGCTCCACATCCACAAGCACTTTGGGGCGGTACAGGCAAACCGCGATGTGTCTTTGCGGGTGGAGGCAGTCACAATGCACGGTCTGCTGGGGGAAATGGAGCCGGCAAAAGCACCTTGGTCAAGATCCTGAGCAGCTTTCTGCGCTGCGATCTAATGCGATCTAAGGAGAGATTTGGAATGAACTACCCCACCGCGTAGGCGGGTGGGGTTTCCTCACCCGCTTGGCAGCAGAGCTTTTGTCTCTTCTTCTGCCC
>NZ_JANSIY010000015.1:0-32149 GCF_047462295.1 Synechococcus sp. H60.3
GGGCAGAAGAAGAGACAAAAGCTCTGCTGCCAAGCGGGTGAGGAAACCCCACCCGCCTACGCGGTGGGGTAGTTCATATTAACCCGAGCTCGATGGGAAATTGAAATTGATGAAGAATCTCGATAGGGATTGAATACCTCAAATAGCCGGCTGGGGGATCGGATCCCTGCCCTCTGCTGTCTAGGGAAAGAGCATACAATTGAGGAAGACTAGCCCCGTGATGGACAAAAACACCGTGAACATGCTGAAACGAATTGGTCGCGTCTGCCGGCCTTTGCTAGCCGTTGCCTTGGCCTTGATCTTGGCTTTGGCTCCTGTCAGTACTGTCTGGGCCCGCAGTGGTGGTCGCATTGGCGGTGGCTCTTTCCGCTCTCCGACCTTCTCTGCCCCCCGCTCGGCTCCGGTGTACCCCAGCTATGGAGGGGGGTTTGGGTTTCCCCTAGTGGTGCCCTTTTTCTGGGGTGGTGGTGGCGGCCTGCTGACACTGCTGCTCTTGATTGGGGCCGGTAGCTTTCTGGTGCGCAGCTTGCGCTCGGCTGTTTCTGAAGATGGCGACGAGGGGGTTGCTGACCTGCCGGTAACGGTGGCTCAGGTAAAAGTGGGCCTGCTGGCCAGCGCCCGACAACTGCAAAAAGACATGAACGCCCTGGCTCTGGAAGCGGATACCCAATCGCCGGAAGGGCTGAGCCAGTTGTTGCAAGAGGTCACCCTCGGCTTGATGCGCTACAGCGACTACTGGGCCTATGGTCATGCCCAAGCAGAGAAGCTGCCCCTCTCCCGCGCCGAGTCTCTGTTCTATCAAGCTTCCCTACAGGAGCGCAGCAAGTTCAGCGCCGAAACCCTCAGCAACCGCAACAACCAGATCCAGCAGGTTCCCCAAGCAGTTCTGAAACGCGCTGCTGCCGGAATCCCGGATGTCGGCGAGTATCTGGTCGTTACTCTACTAGTTGCGTATCGAGGCAACTCAGGTACACTACCTGTAGTTAAATCTGCGGCGGATCTGCGGCAGTGCCTGCTGCAGTTGGCCTCCATTCCGGCGGAGCGAATTGTGGCCATCGAAGTGCTGTGGACGCCGCAGTTGGAAGGAGACACCCTGTCGGCAGAGGCGCTGTTGACCGAGTACCCGGAAATGCGGCTCCTGTGAGGGCGCTGGGGTGAGAAGACGGCTGCTGTCGGCTAGGGGTCTCACCGCCAAGGGAGGTTCTATGTCCGGGTTGGATACTTCGGCAGACAGGAGCCGTCGTTCTCCTTGGGCTGCATTGGGTTACACGAGTCAAGCAGATTCCCTGCTGGATGAGCTGCTTGAGGATTTGGAGCACAGCCTTGAAGAAGGGCTGGTGGAAGAGTACCCCTATTGGGGCACGCGCCCGCCGCTGCCTTTGCGGCGCTCTTCTATTGCCTCAGGGATCCTACTGGGTTTGGCTTTGGCGACCACTCTGGTGGCAGGGCTAGCCTTCTGGATGACCCTGCGCCCCCGGCCAGGAGTCTTTTCTCAGGCCACTCCTCCTCGGCTGAGGGATCCTTTGACTGAGGCCCCCGATTCTCCCAACTCCGATTTCCTGCTGGCCCAGGAACCATCCCTGCCCCCATCTGCGGGAGGTGGAACTCCTCGAGATCCATCTGCGGAAGTTTCGTCTCAGGAGCCACCTGGGACAACCTTGGTCAAGCCGGAGGCGAAAACACTCTCTGCAACTCCGCCGGTGGCTGCCGCTCCTACCCTTGCAGCGGCAACCAGTGCTCCTCCTCCCCCGAGGGTAGCCGCTCCGCCGGCGCTGGCGCGGATCCGGGCCCAGCCTGTGCCGCAGATGAAGCTGGTGGGGTTGATCCACGATCCAGGCGATCCCAAGGCTCTGATTCTGATTGACAACGTGGTGCGACAGGTGCCGGTTGGCCAGGCGGTGAAAGCAGAGTGGCGGGTCACCTCCATCAGCCCCTACGGGGTGAGGGTAAGCAATGGCGCTCAAAGCGTCACCTTGCAATTGGGGTTGTCGCAACGGATCTAGCTAGATATCCTTCTTTCATCGGGAGAGGGATCCCCGTGGAAGGTTGGATCAAAAAAGGGAGAAGGGGCAGATGAAATTCGCCAAGCTGGGGCGAATGAGCCGCGGCAGAGTGGGATTGGGCTTAGCTTTGGGGTACCTCTGTCTCGGTCTGTTCGCTTGTCGCAGTGCGCCCCCCTCTTCTGGCTCTCCATCTGGGATCCCAGCGGCCTACGCCCATCGCCCGCAACTGCAAGGGAAGGCAGTGGTGGAGTTAGAGGTGCAAACTGCCGAAGGAGTGGGCAAGGTTCTCTTGGAGATCCACGGGGAGGAGGCGCCCCTTACTGCCGGCCAGTTTGTGGATTTGGTGCAGCGGGGCTTTTACAACGGTCTCACCTTCCATCGGGTGGAGAAAGATCCCCAGCCCTTTGTGGTGCAGGGCGGGGATCCGCGGGGGGATGGCACCGGCGGCGCCACCGAGCCGGGCAGCAACCGCTTGCGCACCATCCCTTTGGAGATCCAGGTGCGCGGGGAGCCTCATCCCCGCTACAACACCTTGATTGAGGATCCCATCGCCCTGAGCAAGCTGGCCTTGCCCCATCGCTTGGGGGCAGTAGCCATGGCCCGTTCCAGCCCTCTCGACTCGGCTTCTTCCCAGTTTTATATCGCCCTCTCTGCTCTGCCGATCCTGGATGGGCGCTATGCCGTGTTCGGCTATGTCATCGAGGGGATGGAGTGGGTGGAGCGCCTCCAGGTGGGGGATGTGATCCGCTCGGCGCGGGTGCTGGAAGGAGCGGACTTGCTCAGGTATCCAGCAGGAGCAGATCAGACGGCGGCCCCCGGCGGTTTATGATAGGCAGCAGCTCTGCTGCTGGTTCGGCTGTCGTGGCTTGGGGAGGGGAGAGTTTTGTGCTCGCCCTCTCCAGCAACCTGTGGGCGCCTTTTCATGCATGAAGACGCTTTTTCTCCTCTTGAACCCCTAGACGAGCTGCCACCTCACTCGCCGCCGGAGGTGGATGTGGAGCGGATGCTGCAGCAGTTGCAGGATCCGGATCCCCGTTTGCGGATGCAGGCAGCCCGCGCCTTCTGTGAGATCGAAGAACCCCGCGCCATCCCGCGCCTATTGGCTTTGCTCAGGGATCCCTGCCCGTTGGTGCGGGTGGGAGCGGCCTATGCCCTGGGTCGCAATCCGGCTCCCGCTGAGGTGGAGGTGCTGATCGACAGCTTGCGCCGGGATTGGAATGGCTATGTACGCAAAGGCCTGGTGTGGGCCCTGGGCAATGCTAAGGATCCCCGCGCCTATCCGGTGTTGCTGGAAGTATTGGCCGAAGATATCGCGGCAGTGCGGCTTTGGGCGGCCAGCGCCCTCGGACAATTGGCCCAAGCTCAGGTGTTGTCCGGCCCGGCTCTGCAGGAGGTAGCGGCAGCCCTCTGTCGGGGTTTGGCCCACGATCCGGTGGCGGCAGTCCGCGGCAACTGTGCCTGGAGCTTGGGGATCCTCGGGCAACAGGTGAAATTGGCTCTCGAGGATCCCACCGTTTACGCGATGTTGAAAAGGCAATTGCTGACAAGCGCCAGCCGCGATCCCGATTGGGGAGTGCGGGACGATGCGCGGCTTGCCCTCCTAAAGTTGGCAGATCCCGACTTGCCGGAGCAAGCGGATAACCTTAAGTAAACTACCCGACACGACTACCCCCAGCCCTTCTCCCTCAGGGAGTCAGCCCAAGCGCTCCGCGCCGCTCACGCGACCACCCCCAGCCCCTCTCCCTCAGGGAGAGGGGAGGTAGGGATCGAGGCAACGAACGGTTTCATTGCCATTGGAAACGACTGTAACTGGGCGGCGGCTTCAGCGCACCAGATCGAGCAGCCAGACAAAGTAGAAGCGGCTTTGAATGGTTTGCCGTTGTTGCACTTTCCAGCCCCACTCAGTAAGGTGGCTCACCAGCGTCGCCTCGCGGTGCTGATAGGCGCGGGTGGTCTTGCTGGGGCCGGGGAAGAACTCCCCCACTTTCTTCAGCAGCGTCAGCCAGGGAGTTTTGGGAGCAAAGCTGAAGAGCAGACGAGACTTGGCCAGTCCGGTCAGGTGCCTGAGCATGCGCAGGGCGTCGACTTCGGGATAGTGGATCATCACATCCAGGCAGACGACGACATCGTACTCCCCTGTCAGTTCCTCCAAATCCAAAACCTGAAACTGGGGGTTGTCTGTGGATCCCAGCTCCATCTGTTGGCGGCGACGCGCTTCGTTGACCATTTGCTCCGAGATGTCGCTGGCAAATACCTGCGCCCCGCGGGCGGCCAAAGGCAAGCTAAGGCTGCCCACCCCGCAGCCGGCATCGCAAATGCGCAAACCAGAGGGATCCCCCAGCCATTGCAACACCGTCTCGACCGTGCGGGCATGGCCCAGTCGAATATCTTTTTGGACGAAATTGACTTCCTCGTTGCCGTAAATGCGGCGCCAGCGCTCGAAGCCGACCGTGTTGAAATAGTTGCGGACGATGGTTTTTTCCTGCATAAGACTGCCAGTTGTATGCCGGGATCCGCCGGGGAATCACTTCTTGGCAAGCCGATGTCTCCCCGGAGATGCGGATACATTCTATCTTGAAGCCGTTGCTCCCACTTCCAACCCCTATTCCACGGCTGTATTAGATGCCTACAGCGGGATAAAACTTGATGACGGAAGCTGAGATTGCCCAGGCGTTGCAGGCCAGCTTGGCTGTCCCTGTCAAAATTGCTGTCAAACGTCGCCAGGGCCATTTGCACGTTCTCCTCAACCGCTCCCCGCAAACGCAGCTCAACCACCCCCATCTCACCCAACAGGTGTGAGCCGGGCTGGAGGCGTTGGGGCATTCCGAATACGAGTGGCAGCAAACCGAGCCACTGCGGGATCCTCTCTTGGGCGCTGAGGAAACCACGCTCGTGCTGGAAAAACAAAGCCATCGGCTGCTGCAGGATCTGACGCTGGCTGGTCCCGATTCCGCCAGCCCCCAAGCCTGAGCCCAGAGAAAAGGCTCTCGACAAGAAAGCTGCTGGCAAGGGCAGATCCCGTATTGCCTGGCTGTGGCCGGCAGTGCTGATGGTCGGGATGGGGGGGCGGTTTTGCTCCTTTTCTTTCTCTAGAAAGCAGTCTGGCTGGGGATCAAGCCGGCTGTGGTGAAGACCCGGATCCAGACGGGGCTGGGCGAGTCGAAGCTGCCCTTTGCAGGGCATCCTGCAGCATCCGCTCCACCAGCTCCGTAAACGTCCACCCCAGCGCCGCTGCCGCATCAGGGCAAAGCGAAGTAGGGGTCATGCCGGGCAGGGTGTTCACCTCCAGCACCCAGGGGTTCTCGTCGGCATCCACCCGCAGATCCACCCGTGCCAGGCCCTCACATCCCAACACCTGATAGGCCCTTAGCCCTGCCGCCTCGCAGCGGGCCAACCCTGCCGCGCTGAGGGAACAAGGGATCAAATGCCGCGAGCCGCCGGGGGCATACTTGGCTTCGTAATCGTAAAAATCCCCCTGAGCGGGGATGATCTCAATGGCCGGGAAAACCTGGCCGGAGAGGATGGAGAGGGTGATCTCTTTGCCGGGAATGTAGCGCTCCAGGAAAACCCGCGACGAGACCGATCGGGCCAGCGCCAGCCCCTGAGCCAACGACATCTCATCCCGCGCAATGCTGATCCCCACCGTCGAGCCGCTGTTGCTGGGCTTCACTACCAGCGGGGATCCCAAGTGCGCCACGCACTCGGCCCAGGAGAGCGGCTGCGCTTCATCCCAGACCAGCCACTCAGGGGTGGGGATCCCTTCGGCGCGAAAGATCTGCTTGGAGACCAGCTTGTCCATGGCTAGGGCACTGGCCAACGGCCCGGATCCCTGGTAGGGCAGGCCTAGCCACTCCAGCATCCCCTGCACCACTCCATCCTCACCGCCGGGGCCGTGCAGGGCAATCCAAACGAACTCGCAGCCGGCCTGCCGCTCCTGCCAAAGGCGCAGCGGCAGATCCTCCTCCGGGTCGATCAGCTTCACCCGATGCCCCAGATCCTCCAGCGCCCGCTTACAGGCTTTGCCCGTGACCCAAGAGATCTGCCGTTCTGCCGAACGACCCCCTGCCAAGACAACAATGTTCATGGCTTAACCCCAAAGCACTCCCCACTCTCAGCAACCGGCACCAGGATAGCCGCATCCCCCCACTCTACCCTACGAAGGAGGGCGGCGGCGGCGCAAAAACTCGGGAATGTCCAAGCCCCCGGAAGCAGGGGGCTCAGGCTCAGGGGGCTGCCGAGGCGATGGCTCAGGGCTAGGAAAGGTGGGCTTGCGCGTCCCCACCTTGTTGGGGTTGGCAACAGCGGTTTTGGCTGCGAAAGCACTGGGTGCCGTCCGCGATCGGTCGAAACCGGTGGCAATGACGGTGATGCGCACCTCCCCTTGCATACGCTCGTCTTGCACGGTGCCGAAGATGATGTTGGCCTCCGGATCCACAGCCTCGGCGATGATCTCAGCCGCTACCGTGACCTCGTGCAACGACAGATCCAGCCCGCCGGTGATGTTGAAGAGCACGCCCTTGGCCCCTTCGATGGAAGTTTCCAGAAGGGGCGAAGACACGGCGGTAATGGCGGCTTCGCGGGCGCGGGACTTGCCGGATCCCATGCCAATGCCCATCAGGGCAGTGCCAGCATCGGCCATCACGCTGCGCACATCGGCAAAATCCACGTTGATCATGCCGGGGATGAGGATGATGTCCGAGATGCCCTGCACCCCCTGGCGCAAGACATCGTCCGCGACGCGAAAGGCCTCGTGGACAGGGGTTTGCTCGGAGATCACCGAGAGCAACTTGTCGTTGGGGATCACAATCAGGGTATCCACTGCCTCCTGCAGTGCTTGGATCCCCTCTTCGGCCTGCTTGGCGCGCCGCTTGCCCTCAAAAGAAAAAGGCCGCGTTACGACTCCTACGGTTAGGGCACCGCTGGCCTTGGCAATCTGGGCAACCACAGGCGCTCCCCCTGTCCCTGTGCCCCCGCCCATGCCAGCGGCAATAAAGACCAGATCCGCCCCCTTGAGAATGGCCGCAATTTCTTCACTGGACTCTTCGGCAGCTTTCTGACCAATGGCCGGGTTGCCGCCTGCCCCCAACCCTCGGGTTAACTTTTGCCCGATTTGCAGGCGGTTCACCGTCGATGTTGAGGATTGAGCGAGGGCCTGAGCATCCGTATTGATGCTCCAAAACTCGACGCCCTTGAGGTTGCTGGCCGCCATCCGATTGACCGCGTTGCCACCTCCACCCCCCACGCCCACCACCTTAATTTTCGCGGCATTGCTCGGCATGTTCCCCTCTGGATGATTCGCCGCCTTGGTCTGGGCTCCGTTTCTCTCGTACTCGACCTGAGAGTCCTCCCCCACGTAGCGCTCACTCCAGGGGGAAGGCGTTGACTGGGCTTGCTCCAAACCCTGCCCAGGATTGGGGGGATGGAAGTCTGACCAATTGCTGGATGGCATGTCAGCCCTCAAGATAGCTTAATTCTGGCAAATATCGAGCATGCTAGCTGATTTAATATAAGGCAACTCTCCTCCGATGCCAACGGTGAAGACGTTTGTGGATCTTCTAGGCGGATGCGGCCCCCAAAAAGAGCCTCATCCGGATAATTTGGGCGCTTTCATGTTTCGTACTTTGCCTATGAATCTTCTTTTGCAGTTAAGCTTCCTCTTCTGTACAAGCGAGGTTCCTATCGAAGGGTATGTATTCCCGAACACCTAGTAGGTAGAGCCCAAATTAGGGCAAACTGTTGCTCCCAGCGCGCTTCGGTCGGAGCCGAGCTTGCGCTTGCCTAAAAGCTAACCTTGCGTTTTCTTTTCGGAGTACTTGAGAATACTCACCCCTCCCAATTAGGGCCTGGCAGACCAACCGCCAATTTTTGCCGATTTTTAATGCTGAGGTTTGGGTATTCTACAAACTACCCGAAGGTTTCCGCGCCGAAAGAGTCAGGGGGAGGGTTGCCGTCAGGGATCCGCCCATGGGCTTAGAGCAGCTGCAAATGGATCTCGGCGTTCAGCCGCTGGGGCAGGGAAATTTTAAGCACGTCCCCCTGATCCATTTCCTGGGCCGTCGTCATGTTGGCCAGGGCCTCTACCACTTCTTCAGAGTTGGCAGTCAGCACAACAACGGGGCGCTCGCCGGCGATGGGGAAATCGTGCCAGGTGCCGCGGTGCAGCAGCAGCCCGTGCCCGGCAGGGAAGCGCAGGGCTTGCACTTTGTCCAGGTCGGGGAGGGTTTTGGGGTGGTTGGGGGGAGCCATGACCATGATGAATGGCTCCTGTCCCAAGGCAACAAACAACTGGGTCATACGCAGGTGGCGCTCTAGCCAGAACACAGCCGGGTAGCCGGGCAGGATCTTGGCAGTGCGGATGACGGCTTTGCCAGTGTACTGGGAGTCGATGTTTTGCCCTTCTAAAACGCGCCCCTGATAAAAGGGGATCCCCAACTCGGGATGGGCCACATCATCCCCTAGCAGTTGGCCGAAGGGCCGCACATTTTCGGGGGTTGCCTCCACGATTGGCACACGAACAACAGGGGTGCCAGTTGGGGTCTTGCTCATGGTCGGTCTCCTCAGTTGACTGACTTTTTGAGTCATAGAGTTCTTCGGAGCAGCCGCATCTTAAGCAAGGGAGGAGCAGGCAACGGTTCTCCCCACAACAGTCTGAGCCTCTGCGGGCCTTATTCTGGTGAGATGGGCGAGTTAAACTGCCTCTCGATGATGTGGCAAATTTGCCGGGCAGCGGTGCCGTCGCCGAAGGGGTTTTGGGCCTGGGCCATGCGGGCGTAGGCCTGGGGATCCGTGAGCAATTCTCGGGCCGCCTCCAGGATCTTTTCGGGATGGGTACCCACCAGGCGGGCGGTGCCGGCAGCAACGGCTTCCGGCCGCTCGGTGGTCTGCCGCAGCACCAGCACCGGCTTGCCCAGGGCGGGGGCCTCCTCTTGAATACCACCGGAATCGCTGAGGATGAGAGTGCAGCGCTGCATGGCGCTGACCCAGCAGGGGTAGTCCAAGGGCTCGGTAAGAAAAACTCGCTCCCGGGATCCCAACAGGGCCTGCAGGGGATCCCGCACCGCGGGGTTGGGGTGGAGAGGCAAGAGGAGGGCCGTATCGGGGAACTCCGCCAAAATCTGCAGCAGAGCCTGGCCGATGGCTATTAAGGGATCCCCCCAGTTTTCCCGCCGGTGCACAGTAACCAACAAAACGCGGTAGCGCTGCCAGTCTAGGCCAGGGATGGGGCAAGGGATCCCGTGGGCGGCCACCTGCAGCAGGGCGTCGATGACGGTGTTGCCGGTGCAGTAAATGGAGCCAACCACGTGGCTTCGCTTCAGGTTATCCACCGCTTGCGGGGTGGGGGCAAAGTGCAGGCTGGCCAACTGAGAAATGAGACGGCGATTGGCCTCTTCAGGAAAAGGGTGGTAGAGATCGTCAGTGCGCAGGCCGGCTTCCACATGCCCCACCGGGATGCGTTGATAGAAAGCGGCCAGGGCAGCGGCAAAGGCGGTCGTAGTATCGCCCTGCACCAGAACCAGTTGGGGCTGGCGCTCCTGAAAATAGGGTTCCAGGCCGCGCAGGGTGGCTTCGGTGATGTCAGTCAGGCTTTGGCGGGGACGCATGATCTCCAGATCCCGATCCGCCCGTAGGCCGAAGAGCCGCATCACCTGATCCACCATCTCCCGGTGTTGCCCTGTCAGGATCACCTCAGTGCGCAGGTGTGGACTGGCCCGCAGGGCCTGGATTACCGGAGCTAGCTTAATGGCTTCGGGCCGCGTGCCCAAGATCACAGAAACCAGAGGAAGGGAGGTCATAGGCTCAAGGGCATCGGCGCTTGGGGGAAGCGAGCAGCTCTGGCTCGGCTCCAGACAGAGCGACCATCAAATCAGGTTTTGAAATCAGGTTTTGGAAAGGGCCTGACTGGTTCTCAGGTTGCGGCAGCACAGCCTCTGTAGATGGGGATGTCCCTGGGGCCAACTATAGGCAAAGAGAAACCAGCAGAGGGCGCTTCCCCCGATCTTAACCCCCGATTGCTCTACCCTTTGCTTCGCCGAAGCCAGCCCTGGGCAGGGATCCGGCAAAAAACATCAAAACCAAACAGCGCTGCTCGATCCCTGCCCACCTTGCCCAAGTGGGCCTGGAGGCTGCCGGGCCAGCGACAGTTACCAGGGCCTCCAGATCCAGCCAAAAGCCTGGAGAGACAGGAATCCGTATCCGCCCTCTTCTAGCTTGCCAAGGACTACGGCCCGCCAAGACGAACTGCGCAGCAGACGCTTACGCATCCCCCAGAGAGACTCTTAGCGGCGTTTGATCCGGAGAGTATCTTGTCGATATCTTGTCGTTCGATGGTTGCCTCAGACGGGCTAAAAGCCCAAAGCTGGCCCCGAGCCTATATCCAGCTCATCTCATCACAAACGAGGGTAAACACCGTTGCACAACTGGCCACCAGCAGCGATATGAAGGGCGGCTGGCCATGAGCCATGCAAATAGCCGCTGCCACCGAAGCGCCTACAGCAGCGGAAAAAGTGCGACCTGCCCAGTTGCCTTTGGAGGGTTTGTCAGAGGGATTAAATTTGTTAAACATTTTGACGCAAGAAATAGGGTACAAAAGGGATGATTCACAAGATTTCGCCTCAGGCTATCACCCTCAGATGAAATTTCGGCGGGATTCAGGACTATTCTCAATATTTCTTCGCTTAGGCTTCAATCTTTCGTAAAATTGCGCTGAGGTGTTCGTAATCATCTCGCAACAGCGAGCTCAACTGCCGCCCTGCTTGCACCAACCAGTGGCGATCCCGGTTCAAGATCCGGTAAGTCTGACGGATGACAGCGGCCACCAACTCGTCGCTGGGGATCCCGTTGACACGCAGCAGGGTGCGCAAAAACTCAAAAGAGCGGCAAAACTCCCTTACCTCGCTTTCAGAGCAGGGGTAGACCGGCTGGTGAATCTGGGGCGGGCGCGGCGGCAGGTACTGATAAACTCGTCCCCCGCCAACGAAGCCGACAATGGCAGCGCGGAAATCGCTGCGCAACATGGCGAAAATCTGGGGCTGCTGCTCCCGAAGCTGTTGGGGGGAGAGGCCCAACGCTCTGGGGCGGTGAACCGTATCGATGGGAGTCATGGCGGCGTAGCAGACCACCCCATAGATTAGGTTGCCGGTCTCCTCGTCTTGGGAGCGGATCCAACTGCCGAGAGCGGGCAGGGTCGGGAAGGTCAGGCGTTCCGGCCTTAGGCACTGGGCCACAAAAGTTGTGGTGTCGGCCTCCACCACCTCTCCTAGGGCAGAGGGGGGTGGGGAGATGGCTCTGGCTCGCATCCTTCCTCCGGTTTCTCAAGGCCAATGGCTGGGGGGTCGCTCCACGGATAGAGAGGGCAAGCAGGAATGGGCGGCTGGCTCCCCTCTCCTTGAGGGGAAGAGGGCGGGAGGGAGAGCCACTGCTCAGCCCTCGAAGGGCAGCCCAGAGCCAGGGGAGAGGCGGGTCGGTGGGGGTTCTTCTGCTGGCTCTGCCTGTTGGTGGCGGGCCTGGGCCCGTTGCAAGGCTTCCCGCACCACTGCAAAGCCAGTGCCTCCAGGGCTGAGCCGCGCCGCCACTACCCGCTGGGGATCGATAGCTGCCAGAATATCCGCTTCAAAGGCCGGGTGAAAGCTTTTCCAGCGCTCTAAGGGCAGATCCTGCAGCAGGATCCCCTCTGCCATACAGGTACGCACGATCTGGCCCACCAGATCGTGGGCGCTGCGAAAGGGGATCCCTCTGCGCACCAGGTAGTCGGCCACATCGGTGGCGTTGGAGAAATCTTCCCGTACGGCGGCCTCCATGCGTTGGGTTTGGAATTGGATGCCTTCCCGGAGCAGGATTGTCATCGCCTCCAAGCAGGCCTTTACAGTATCAACGGTATCGAAGAGCCCCTCTTTGTCCTCTTGCAAATCTTTGTTGTAGGCCAGAGGCAGCCCCTTCAAGGTGACCAGCAGAGCTTGGAGATGGCCGAACACCCGCCCTGTCTTGCCCCGCACCAATTCCGGCACATCGGGATTCTTCTTCTGGGGCATGAGGCTGGAGCCGGTAGCACAGGCATCGGTGAGGGCGACAAAGCCAAACTCCTGCGTGGCCCAGAGGATGATCTCTTCCGAGAGACGGCTGAGATGCACCAGAATCAGGCTGGCGGCAGCGTGGAACTCCACAAGGAAGTCGCGGTCGCTCACCGCATCCAGGCTGTTGGCGCTGATGCGCTCAAACCCCAGCAGATGGGCAACAAGCTGCCGGTCGATGGGCAAGGAAGTGCCAGCCAAGGCCCCGGATCCCAGGGGGCAGACGTTGACCTCTTCCCGCACCCGCCCCAAGCGTTGCCAGTCCCGCCAGAGCATTTCTTCGTAGGCTAGGAGGTGGTGGGCCAAGCTGATGGGCTGGGCCCGCTGCAGGTGGGTGTAGCCAGGTAGGAGCGTCTCCACGTGCTGGTCGGCCAAGTCCAACAAAACCCCCCGCAGCTCCCAGAGGAAGTGCCGGATAGCGTCGATTTGATCCCGTAGGTAAAGGCGCAGGTCGGTGGCCACTTGGTCGTTGCGGGAGCGCCCCGTGTGCAGTTTTTTGCCCACTTCCCCCACCAAGGCCACCAGGCGGCGCTCGACGGCGTAGTGGACATCTTCCGCCTCAGGGTCAGGCTGGAAGATGCCCTCGGCAACTTCCTTCTGGATCCGCTCCAGCCCCTGCCGAATTTGCTCTGCCTCTTCGCGGCTCAAGATGCCGCAAGCCCCCAGCATCTGCACGTGGGCCAGGGATCCGGCCACATCGTAGGGCAAAAGGCGAATATCGAAGCCGATGCTGGCGTTGAAGCGGGCAATCTGAGGGTGCAGGGATCCCGCAAAGCGTCCGCTCCAGGGGCGCGGGGTGGAAGGTGCCGTCGGCTGGGACATGGACTCGGCAGGAGGATAGGGATCGACCACCACAGAAAGACTCGTCTAAAAAAGTAAGCAAAGCGGCGACGGCCAAGGCGCCGCCACCTCAGGGCCAAGGAATCCGAGCGCCACCGCCTCTAGTGGGAGCTGGTGATGCTCTTGAGCATGTAGCCCGCCACGATTCCTATCAAAAGCGCCCAAATTTGGCCCGATTCCACGAAGTTGTTCCAACCCCTGCGGATATCGGCCAGCACGTCCTGCCGGAACACCTGGGCGACAATCACTTCCGTCTGCAAGGCCGGCGAGGCCGGCAAGTAAACCGAGGAGAGCTCGGAGCCAGGAGCAGTGAAGTGCATGCTTATACCTCAGGCAAAGGTCAACTAGGAAAGCGGGCCACCACCCAAGAGGCTTCCCTAGCTAGAGAGTACCCTTAGTTTGAACCTTCGTAGCTAGGTTGGCTCAGAATCGGGCAATACTTTCAACACCACCAGCGTTGTATCGTCCACCGGCTCAGGCCGCAGGGAAATCTCATCCTGAAACAAGAGCTCCGGATCCGCCGGCGGCTCTGGGACAACAGGACGGGATCCCTGGCGGCCCCGGAAGGCGTCCATCTGCTCAAAAAGGTTCTCCAAGATCTCCTCGGGCGACTCGTAGCGACTGGCAGCATGTTGAATGGCGTCCATCAAGCCTGAGGTCTCCAGCCGCTCCCCGCGGGTATTGGCGGCCTCGACATAGCCATCGGTGTAATAGACTACAACATCTCCCGGCTGCAGTTGCACGCAGGCTTCCGAGTATTGGCTGTGTTCCTCTAAGCCAATCAGCGCTCCTTCTGTGTCTAGGGGCTGGATGTCGCGGGTGCGGGCCCGCCACCAGAGGGTGGGGTTATGGGCAGCGTTGCTAAAACAGAGGCGACGGGAGCGGGGATCGTATTCTGAGTAAAACAGGCTGATGAAGCGATTGGAGTTTTCCAGATCGCTGTACATGGCCCGGTTGAGATGTTGGAGAACGCGGGCCGGCGAGTGGCGGTTGAGGGCTTCTGCCCGCACCATGGCACGGGTCATGCTCATCAACATGCCGGCAGGGACACCTTTGCCCATCACGTCCCCAATCACGATGGCCAAGCGAAAGTCTTCGGATGGTTCAGGGGAAGGGGCCAGGGATCCAACCGGCTCATCGGCGGCGGCCTCAGAGTTTTCCGGCCGCTCGCTGGGGATCTTGATGAAATCATAGTAGTCGCCCCCCACCTTGCTGGCCACGCGGCAGCGGGCCGCCAGCCGAATGCCCTTGACTTGGGGGTAGTGGCGGGGCAGCAGTTGGGTCTGGATGTAGGAGCCAATCTCCATTTCTTTTTCCAGAGCCATTTTGCGGCGTAAGGCCGCCGTCAAGCGCTCGTTCTCGATGGCCACGCCCGCTTGGTCAGCCACCAACCGCAGCAGTTGTTGGCGACGTTCATTCCACTGGTAGCCGGGCTGACGGCTGAAGACGTACAGGCGCCCCTGGACGGAGCTGCGAATCAACAGCGGCGTCCCGAACAGGCGCACATCTGGCCCCAGGCTCTGGCGCAGGCGTTCGTCCAAGAGATGTTCCAAGGCCGGGATCTTCACCGACAGGGATCCCTCGGTTTTTAAAATCGGCTCCTGAGCCGACAGAGCTTGGGCGATCTGCTCCATCTCGGCGCGAATCTGCTCGCGCCGGTTCAGATCCGAACAATGCAGTTGATCCAACTGAATAGTGCCGTTGGGGTTGAACAACACCAGCGCTCCGCCCTCGGCATCGGTGAGTTGGCTGGCCACAAAAGCAGTGAGCTCTAGGATCTGGTTTAGGTTGTTGAAGGAGCGCAGGGCAAAGGCCAATCCCCCTAGCAAATACAGCATCGGCTGCTGTTCTGTCCCCAGCTCTACCACCGGCTCCGGCTTCGGCGGGGCGGGCAAGATGGCCGGTTTCACTTCCGTCAGCTCCCTCTCCTCCAAGGCCGCCTCGGGCTCCTCCTCTGGGCCAACTTGAGCCGAGCGCAGATCGCCCTGCTCATCGAGGGGCGACAGCGACGCAGCCGGAACGTTGGTGGGAAAGGAGTTTCTGTCCGCACCTTGGGCAAGCAGAGACTCTGACCAGGACAAACCCGACAGCCCGGCAGGGGGCTGCGCCGGAAAGGCTTTTTGCGAGCCGTGCTCATCCATCGGGAAGCTAGAGAAAATCCCCTGGAAACATAACGATGCAGTTTAGCAAAAATATCAGAAGCTCTATCACAAAAGTTTTAGCCCAATCCCAGTAGTCCTCCTTACGCCCGGCGGCGCTGGCGGGATCCCTGACTCAGCTCCTGGTAGAGCTGCTCCAACTGGCTAAGGTTGTGGCTGAGGGTATAGCGCTCCAGCACCCGCTGGCGGGCTTTCATCCCCAGCAGTTGCGTAAATTCCCGTTGATCCCGCAACAGAGGCAGCAGCGTTTGCAGCTCCACCGTCACCCGCCCCGGATCCAACAGGATCCCGGCTCCATCGGCCAAAACCTCGCCATCGGCACCGACATCAGTGGCCACCGCTGCCACCCCACAGGCCATCGCCTCCAGCAGCGACAAAGACAGCCCCTCAATCAAGGAGGGCAGAATGAACACGTCGGATCCGCGCAGGATCTCGATGCGCTGCTGCTCGTCGGCAACGTAGCCCAGCCAGTGGATCCCGTGCTGGCGGGTGTAGAAAGGCTTGAGGGTATTGAGCAGGGGTCCATCCCCCACAATCAGGAGGCCACACTTCTCACCCATTTGAGCCTGCTTCCAGGCTTTGAGCAAGGCCTCGACATTTTTTTCCGGTGAGATCCGTCCTTGGTAGACAAAGACCCGCTCCAGCCCCAACCGTTGCTTCAGGGTGGAGGGCCCCGGCGAATACTTATCCACGTCGACGCCGTTGGGGATGACCACCACCTGCTCGCGGCTCACCCCCAGCCTGACCAAGATCT
Source organism: Synechococcus sp. H60.3 (assembly GCF_047462295.1). Taxonomy (NCBI): domain Bacteria; kingdom Bacillati; phylum Cyanobacteriota; class Cyanophyceae; order Synechococcales; family Synechococcaceae; genus Synechococcus; species Synechococcus sp. H60.3. The sequence continues at coordinate 15,824 of NZ_JANSIY010000015.1, forward strand.
GCCGCTGTGTTTCCGAGAAGACGATGGTGCGGTCGTAGTGGGCCAAACAAGGGGCGTAGAGCTGATAAGCCAGGTATTGGGTGCGGGAGGCGATGTTGCGCCGCCGCCGGTCGAAGGCCGGGTGGAAGGTGGCCACCAGGGGCTGGTTCAGCTCGGCACAGATCTCCGGCAGGACAAAATCGATGGGAGAAATCGTCAGCGAGGCATGCACCAGATCCGGCTGCAATTCCCGTAGGGCTTGGGTCAACAACCGCCTGGCGTTGGGAGCTGGGATCGTGTAAATCTGCGACTTGTACAGACAGGGCAGGGAAACATCCCGCCCCGCCAGCTCAGCATGCCAACGGCTCCCCCGACGGGATCCCTCTACAGCAGGGGCCTCCAGGCTGGGGGAGGGGCTTTCGTTGGTGAAATGGAAAAAGCTCACCTGATGTCCCCGCTCCAAAAGGCCGTTGGTCACCTCACGGCTATAGGTGACGTTGCCACAGAAAGGTGCCTTCTTGCCTATCCAGGCGATGTGCATGGGCGGATCCCTACGGCGCCAGAACGCTGATCTGCAACGGGATGTGCGATTCAAAGCCTCTATAAGGGTAGCAGACTCGCATCCCACGTCGGCCCGCTGCTCCCCTCTCAGGGGAGAAACCTAGACCGACAAGGCATTGACAGATACCCAGCCCTACGCCGCAGCTATCCAGCAGAAAAACTTATCTGTGCCCCTCTCTGCCCAGCAGACCCCAGAGGTACAGCCCCGCCGACCCGGTCAGGGCTGCCAGGCCGAGAAACGTCCAGGCAAGGCCGAAATACGTTTCCGCCACCCCCGCCAAAACCAGCGGCAAACTGAGAGCAATGTTGACCGCATTGTTCTGCAGTCCAAAAACCTTGCCGCGCAGATGTTCGGGGGTCTCCTCCTGGAGCAGGGTTTGCATGGGCACCGCCACCAACGCCCCTCCACAGCCCAGCAGGGCAATCCAAGCCAAGCTGGGAAACAGCTTCCCCTCCGTCCAGGACAAGGCCGCCAAGGACAGACACAGCAACAGGGATCCCAGCCCACTCCAGGCGCGACGGCTCACCAGCCGGCCTGTATCCCCCACCCAAAAGGCGCCAATGGCCATGCCCAGGCCGGCAGCCGCCAGCAACACCCCAAACTGATCTGCCTCCAGCTCCGCCGTCACCTCGGCCATGCGCACCGCCAAGACCGCCAGCGCCGCAAACAGCGAGTAGAGCACCACCATTTGCAGCAGGGCCGCGCGGATCAAGGGCATTTGCCCGATGTATTGCAGGCCCAGCTTGAGATCTTCCCAGAGATGGGGGGCCTGCCAAGGCCGGGGCTCCAGCCTCTCGTGGGGTTGCAACAGCAGCAGCAGGGATCCCGCCAACAGGTAGGCTCCCCCCACCAACAGCTCTGGCCCTACCTCCCAGCCGGGCAACCACGCGCGCACCCAGCGATCCGCCAGCGTTAATAGGGGCTCGCCAATGGCAAAGCCGACGATCAGCGAAGCCATCATCGTCGTGGTGTAGAGGGAGTTGGCCGCCAACAGCTCCCGCCTAGGCAGGATCAGCGGCAGAGTGGCCTGTTCGGCAGGAGCAAAAAACTGGGTCAAGACAGAGACGGCAAAGCTCACCAGCAACAGGCTGCCAAAGCCCAAAGGGATCCCTGGCCAAAGGTCACGCCCGGCGGTGAGCCAGAGCAGCGGCGGCAACAGCAGCACCAGGATCCCGCGCACCACGTTGGAGAGCACCAGCACCCCCTTCTTGGGCCAGCGATCCACAAACACCCCTGCCAGACTGCCCAACAACACCGCCGGCAGCGTAAAAGCCAGCATAACCGCCGCCACCCAGCCGCTGATGGAGGCCCCTTCCGGCTGAAACTGCCTCGAGATCAACCCAATCAGCAGCACCAACAACACCTTGTCGGCCAACTGGGAAAACACCTGCCCCATCCACAGCAGCAGGAAGTTGGGTCGACGCAGGACGGCAGCAAAGTTTCCCAGGCCTGTCCCTGAGAAAGGGGAATCCACTTGGCTATCCTCTTTGGGATCCTGGGGAGGGGGCTCTGGCAAGGGATCCCCCGACGAACACTTCAGCGAGCCGGAGGGGGGACTTGCCGGCGGCTCAAGTGGGGGGGCCTCTGACTTCAGCACCTCAGTTGAAGGAAATGTGGAAGGAAGATCCCGAAGATGAGAAGTCCGGTGGCAGACCTCCACCTCCCCTTCCGGCCAGTCCCATCGTTGCTCCAAAGTCATGGTGCCCCCGTCCAGCATATCCCTCTCTCCCGCCTTGGCTTTCCCTGCCGCGCTCCAGCATTACCGCTGCTGGCTTGGGAGAGGTGCCCTAATCTTAAATCTTGACCTAGCCTGCAATCAAACTGGCCTCCCCTCCAGGGGAGCTTACCCCTGGCCGCCCAAGTTGTGCCTCCCCCCTGAGCAAGCCGCTAAGGCGATGGTGGGGAAAGGCTATCAGCTTTCTGACAACGATAGGGAGCGCAAGGGATCCGGGATCGACTCGCTGGGGGCTACAAAGCTGCCCTTTTCCACAAAAGTGAGGCGCAGCGCCAGCCAACGGATGAAATCCTCATTGGTCGAGACCACTGCCCCCAGCGGCTCCTTCAACTTGTTGCGTAGGAGCCTTAACTCTGGAGCTTCCATGAAAGCCGGCTGGGGCACCCAAAAGAAATCGATGGGGCGATGGTGCTCCTCATAGTGTCGGCGACGCTCCTCCAGCACTTCCTCCAGAGGTTCAGAGCGCAAAAAAGACAGACTGGCAACAATAAAGTGGTAGGTGGTGGGCTCAGCAGCAGGCATACTCTGAAAAGTGTAAGATTCAAACGCCTAGAGGGGGGTTCCTGGCAAAAACACAACTTCTCCCGCCGGCTCTTGCCTAGAGTTGCCAACTTTAACCTACTGGCAGGATTAGTTGGCAGACTTGAGTAAATGCAGGGCCGGATCGCGAGATCTGCGGAGGGACTGGCAGTCTTGCAACTGCCGGAGGACAGGTAGCCGCGCTATCACTTCCTCAGGGGACATAGAGTGCTCTGAAGCCTGCTTGAGGATAGGCAGAGCTTGAGCTGCCCATTCCTGCGCCCAGAGGGGAGTTGAAGGGGTTTCCCCCTGCTCCAAGAGTTCCTGGCAGAGGGCAGTCGAGCGCTCCAAGTCGCCGCTTCCCTGATAAGCCATAACCAGGGCTACCCGCGCCAAAGCGCATTCCTCAGGATCTATCCTGGAACCGTTGCGCTCTTTCTGGCGGGGTGAGCTCTCCTGAATCGAGCAGCAGTAGCAGAAAGACTCGAGAAGGTTGATCGCCTCTAAGTAGCGCTCCTGCTTGAGAGCAGTGATGCCGGCACGGAGGGATCCATACGGAGGGGACATGAGCCTAAGTATAAGATAAGAAAGGATTCCGACCGCCTTGCACTGAAGGGCGTTGATGACTTAGCTTCTTATCCGAGGTTTCGTGTCTGATACTACTATACAGCTTTTGGCCAAGCGACCGCGAATCTCCTTACCCTCTTAAGCTTTTGGCAAGGGCGCTCAACTCTTACGGGCCAAGATATAAGTGCTGACGTAGTGGGTTTCTCGGCGCAACACCTCACAGCCTGCCTGCTGCAGGCGCACCCCCAGATCATCGCGGATGTAGTCCCGGTAGTAGGGTTCGTGGAAGGTTTGCACAAAAGCTTCCATCGTCTCCTCCAGCTCGGGCGAATCCAGCAGTTGCACCGAATCGCAGATGACAATGACGCCCCCCGGCTTCACCACCCGGCTCATCTCATTGATGACATTTTGCCGGGCTGGGCTGGGCAGTTCGTGGAAGAGAAACACGCTGACAACCGCATTAAAGGTGGCGTCGGCGTAGGGCATGGCCTCGGCATTGGCGCGGATGAGCTGGGGCAGCTCCCCAGGCAACTCCTGCAACAGGCGGTTGGCCTTGCGCAGATAGGCAGGGGAAAGGTCCAGGCCATACAGTGCCGCGTTGGGCAGGGATCCCCGCAAAAGGCGCAGCATCCGCCCCGTACCACAAGCCACATCGAGAATGTGGGGAGCCGATAGAGCAGGATCGAGAGCATCCTTGAGCAGCCGGATTACCCGTCGCCGCATCGCATCCGCTGTGCCCCCAAACAGCAGCTCCACCTGTAGGTCGTAGAGCTCAGCCGAGCGATCACTTAGGTAGCCGTTGGTTTGGTAATGAAAATTTTGCAGATAGTATTTTGGATAGCCCTCTGTGGAGATGTTTGGAGAAAACTCCTGGTAGCGCCGGCTGTGGACCCGCCGAGCAACCTGGGGCAAATCCAGCCACACCTCTGGGTAATGGCGGGCAAAGTCCAGCCAGGGGTTGTCGAAAAGAAGCGCGTGAGGGTAGTAACCTGCCTCAGCGTCTTGCCAATCGACCTGGAGCAGCCGTTCGTAACGAGCCCGCAACTCTTGCAAAGTAGCTGCGCTGACCTTCACCCGCTCCCGCGGCGGCAGGGCTTTCCCAGAGGAAAAACTTTGCAGCTCCCTGAGCACAGAGAGCATCAGCTCCGAAGCCTGGGTGGAGAGAGCCTTATGGGCAAAGCCAAAGAGATTTTTGCCCCACTGAAAGGCACGGTAGGCCGCCTCTCCAACCGGCGATGGGATCGGCAGCGACAGCTCGGAGCTCAACTGTAAGCTCATAACCCTGCAAGGTGCGAATGCTTAATGTTTGTTTACGTTAGATTATAGCAAGGCAGCGATGGGAAACCGGCAAGTTCTGGGCCTTGGGAGAATCGGCGAAATTGGAGCTGTAAGTTGCTAGTCACACCCCACTTCCCTAAGAGGGAGAGTACTCTATTGGTGTCCCCGGAAGGACGTCCCCGATGCCCCATGCACTGGAGGAAGGGGCTGAGCAGGTCGAACGGATTGGGAAAAGGGAGCGCCCGAGCATGACAGCCAAGACGGTGTTGGTCATTGACGACAGCATCATGATCCGCAAGATGGTAGCCAGCATCTTGGCTGACCAGTTTCAGGTACTGGAGGCCAAAGACGGCCTAGCGGGCTTGGAGGCTGCCAAAAAACATCACCCCGACCTGATCTTGCTGGATTTTGTCATGCCCAAGATGGACGGCTATGACACATTGCAGGCCATCCGGCAGGAAGAGAGCCTGAAGAATACCCCCGTCATCATCATGTCGGGGATGAAAGAGCAGGTAACAGCTCGCATCCCTGAGCCTTTTGTCGATTTTGACTTCATTGAAAAGCCCTTTGAGGCAGAAGCCCTTCTGGCCCAAATTCAAAAGGCCCTGCAAGTGACCCCGGCGGCTGCTCTGGAGCCCGGATCGGAAACCAACACCCAGTTACTCTTGAACAAGCTCACCGCCATCGAGACGCTGCTCATCCAAGGCACGGAAAACCTCATCCAGCGGGAAGTGGTGACGCGGCTTGCCAACCTCAACCAGCGCCTGGAGCGCCAGGAATCTTATAGCGCTAACCTGGAAGAGCAGATCCGTAAACTTGCCAGCGAAGTGGAACGGCACAGTCAGGGCCTGGCCCTGATTGTCAAAGAACTACGGCAGATCCGCAAACTTCTAGGGGGATCCTGATGTCTGAGCGAGGCTTGGAGCGCGCCTACCGGCACCTGGATGCGGTGACGGCCCTGTTTGTGGCTGTGCTGCTCATTTCCAACATCGCCTCCACTAAGATCGTGCTCTTGGGGCCGTTTACCTTCGATGGCGGCACCATCCTCTTCCCTCTCAGCTACATTTTTGGCGACATCCTCACAGAGGTCTATGGCTATGCCCGCTCGCGGCGGGTGATCTGGCTGGGGTTTTTCTCGGCGGCCCTGATGTCGGTAACCTTGATGATCGTGGGATCCCTGCCGGCAGCCCCCGACTGGCCCTACCAGGAAGCCTACAACCAGATTCTCGGCCTTACCCCGCGCATTGTACTGGCCAGCCTGATTGCCTACTGGAGCGGCAGCTTTGCCAATGCCTATGTGCTGGCGCGCCTGAAGGTGTGGACGCGGGGACGCTGGCTATGGATACGCACCATCAGCTCGACCTTGGTGGGCCAGGCGGTGGACACGGGCCTGTTTATTCTCATCGCTTTCTGGGGGGTGTTTCCCGGTCTGATGAGCCTCATCGTCTCCAACTACGTGTTCAAGTGTGCCGTTGAGGCAGTCTGTACGCCCCTGACCTACGCCATCACCGGCTGGCTGAAGCAACAGGAACAGGAAGACTACTTTGACGTGGCAACCGACTTCAACCCTTTCCGAATGCAGTCTGTATCTAGGTAGTTCATCCATCGGCTGCCCCGACGGATCTGGCCTTGAGAGGGATCCCAGTTTTGGTATAGTCAGAGCGTTATCCTTTCTACCCCGCCGCCGGTGTGCAGCGAGCCGGCTCGGGTTGGGCAGACCGGTGTTGTCGGGAGCCCTTATCCAAGACAAGACTTTTGTGAGGGATCCGTAAAGATGATGCTCATTTTCCAAATTGCTCTGTTGGTGTTGGTGCTTTACAGCTTGCTGTTGGTGGTGGCGGTGCCGGTGCTCTTTAGCTCTGCCAGCGACTGGAGCCGGGCCAAGAATGTCATTTTGGTAGGATCCCTGCTCTGGGTGCTGATGGTGATCGGGGTGGGGGTACTCAGTTTCTTTAAGTGATCCTCCCAGCAGGATCCTTCGACGCCCATCCCCCAGGCTCCTGGACGTTCCAGAGCATCAGGGTTGCGACTGTGAGGTTCTGGTGGTGGGGAAAAACTGCGCATCTCCGCACCCGAGTGGGCCCTGGGCGCTCCCGGTGGAAGGGATCCCGCCCCTTACAATGGATAGCAATTCAATCTCATGGCCTTGCTGCTCGCTCGGCCGGCGGCAAGGTGCCCCTGTGCCGAAGTCTTTTGGGAGGTTTGGGTGTTGAGAGCAGTGAAGCGTTCGTGGGGCCTCCGCTTGGCCCGGCTGGGGACGAGGCTGATTTTGGCAGGCTTGTTGGTAGGGGCGCTATCCCCTTTGGCAAAGGCGCAGTCGGGCTTTGTCATCACGGGCAGCGAGGGGGTGCCTGTCCTCAGCTATCGGCTGGATTTTCGTGGCATTCGCGGTCGGCTGGATCGCTATCGCCTGAAGATCCCACCGCAGGATGTGGCGGTGGCGGAGGTGCAGATTAGCGCGGACAGGAACTTTGATGCCGTCATCGATCCCCAGAATGTACGCCTAGAGGTGGAGGGCAAGCCGGTGGAGCTGGCGGAAGTGTATTGGGACGAGGAGTTTCGCTCTTTGGAGGTGGTGGCCCGTCAACCCATTGCCGCCGGCCAGGAGATCCGCTTGGTGCTCTCCAATGTGCGCAACCCTTCCGCTGCCGGCATCTACCGGGTAGAGGCGCGGGTACGGGGGACAGAGCCCAACCCGCTCTTCCGCAAGGTGGGCAACTGGCTCATCACCATCGACGATCCGGAGCGGCTCACCTTCTGATGGCCGCTGCCTCTGGCTTCAACAACCCCAAGGGATCCCCATCTCCCCTCTCCCTGAGGGAGAGGGGCTGGGGGTGGTCGCGTGAGCGGCGCGGAGCGCTTGGGCCTCAGGGAGAGGGGATCTCCCCTCCAGACAGTAGCCTGGCATACAGGGAGAGGTTGTCTTTGGTGCTAGCCAACACCTGGTATCCCAACTGGTGGCAGGCCCTGCTCTTGGGCATGGTGCAGGGGATCACTGAATTTCTGCCCATCAGCAGCACGGCGCACCTGCGGGTGGTTCCGGCTTTGCTGGGCTGGCCAGATGCAGGCGCTTCCTTTGCGGCGGTAATCCAGTTGGGCAGCTTGGGGGCGGTGTTGATCTACTTTGCCTCTGATCTGCGCCAGGTGCTCCTTGGCTCCTGGAAGGCTTGGCAGGAGCGAGATTTCCAGCAGGAGTCTTGGCGGCTGCTCATAGGGATCCTGGTGGGGACGTTGCCGATTGTGGTTGCCGGATGGGCCGTCAAGGCCATCTGGGGATCCCCACCCCGCCAGTTGGGGGTAATTGCTGCTGCCGCCATTGGCTTGGCGCTGGCTTTGGGCTGGGCGGAACAGGTGGGGAAACGCCGGCGAGATCTGCACAGCCTGGGCATTGGGGATGGGCTCTGGGTGGGGCTGGCCCAGGCTTTGGCGTTGATTCCAGGGGTATCCCGCTCCGGTGTGACGCTGACGGCGGCTCTGTTGCTGGATTTGCAGCGCTCGGCTGCCGCCCGCTACTCCTTTTTGCTGGGGATCCCGGCCCTCTTTTTGGCGGGGGTGGCGGAGTTCATCTCCGAGTTTAAGGCAGAGGCGCTGCTGTCGCAGGGGTTGGGGACGCTCTCGGCCTTTGTTTTCTCCTACGGGTCCATCGATTGGCTCATTCGATTTTTGCAGCGCAGCAGCACCTGGCTGTTTATCGCCTACCGGATTGGGTTTGGCCTGTTCATTTTCCTGGGGCTGGCCCTGGGGTTCTTGCAACCTTAAGCCGACTTAGCGCCTTGGGCAGGTACTCCCCTAGGTGGGCCGGATCCACCCCTGTTAGACCCCGCTCCCCCGCCAGTTGGATAGCGGCTTGGGCATGCCACCACACTCCGGCACAGGCACAACTGAGCAGCTCCGCGATCCCCATCGACTGACCCAGTTGGGCCCTTCTGCGCGCCACCAGGCCGCCGATTAAGCCAGTTAGGACATCGCCGCTGCCACCGCGGGCCAAAGCCGGTGTGCTCTCCGGGTTGACCCAGCATTCTCCCGTAGGAGAGGCGATGACTGTCCGTGCTCCCTTTAAAACCACCACCGCTCCACTCTGGGCTGCCGCCTTTTGGGCTGCCTCCATGCGATCCGCAAGCGGGATCCCTGGAAAAAGCCGGCGAAACTCCCCCAGGTGGGGGGTGAGGATGGCTTGGATCCCGTTTTCTTGCAAGCGCTCCACCCCCATCTCCGCCAGGGCATTGAGGCCATCGGCGTCGATAACCCAAGGGATCCCGGCCCAATCCTGCAGCAAGCTCTCCAGCAGTCGCCGGCGGGCTTCTCCTAGGCCGGGCCCCACCGCCACCGCCTGGAAAGGTTTTTCACCCAGCGGCGGCAGAGCCGGGATCCCTTCCCAGGGGTGAACCAAGGCTTCCGGCAAAGTGCTGTGAATCAGCCCCCTCAATTCCGCCGGCACCGCCAGGGTTACCATGCCCACGCCACTGGCGCGGGATCCCAGCCCGGCCAACACCGCCGCCCCGGCATAGGCCGCCGACCCTGCGACCACTAGCAGGGATCCCTGGCGATATTTGTGGGTATCCAAAGGCGGGTCAGGGGGAAAATGGGGCCAAGGGTTCAGCAACAACTGGGGAGCCGCCTCTGCCGGGCAGACCCAAGGGGGGATGCCAAAATCAAGGCGATGCAGCCGTCCCACCCAGGGCAGAGCCGCCTCCTGCCACAGGCCGCGTTTCCAGAGGCCGAGGGCATAGGTGTGGCTGGCGCGGACGCAGCAGCCCCAGATCTCACCTGTCTGGTCGTTGAGGCCAGAAGGCAAGTCCAGGCTGAGGATGGGAATGCTGCTGCCGTTGGCCCACTCCACCGCCCCCGCCCAGGGATCCCCCAGGGGCCGGTTTAGGCCAATGCCAAAGAGGGCGTCGATGAGCAAGTCGCAGTCAGCCAACGCCTCCACCCGCTCCACAAACTCCGCCCCTAGAGCCCTGAGGTAGCGGGCGTGGTCGGCGGTTAGGGGTTTGAGATCCGGCTTCCCCAGCCAAACCTTTACCCCCTTTTGGGCTAGCTGCAGCTCTCGCCCAACCACCAAGCCGTCGCCGCCATTGTGCCCCGTGCCGCAGAGGATGCCGATGCGCTGCGCCTGGGGAAAATCCTGCCGCAACCGGGCAAAAACGGCCAGCCCCACCTTCTCCATGAGGGCGGCCACGGGCATGCCGGCAGCGAAGATCTCCTCCTCGAGGCGCCGCATCTGCGCCGAGCTGACCAGGGCGGTGGCCGGGTCAAGGGAGTTGAGGACGCTGCGCTGCTGGGGCAAAGAGGGCTCTGGCATGGCGGTCATGGCTGAGGGGGGCTTATGGAGCTCAGCTCGATCACATTCCCGTCGGGATCCCGAACAAACACAGCCGCCCGCCCGGAAGCGCTGGGCTGCACCTCGTAGCCTGCCTGCAGCAAGCGGGCCTTTACCGCCTCCAGATCTTCCACTCCCAGCGCCACGTGGGGATGGCGCCCCCACTTCGCCTTGCTGCCACGACTGGCTTGCTGCCCTTGGTCAAGCGGCTCCTCAGTGACAATCAAATGAATCTGCGAAGACCCCACCTGGTACCAAGCGCCGGGAAAGTTAAAGGGAAACCGTTCTGCCTTGGGGATCCCGAGCACGGTTCCGTAGAAATGCTCAGCCCTGGCCAGATCGCTAACCCAAAGGGCGGTGTGCAGGTGCTGATAGGTGCTCATGACGTTGCTTGGGCGCAAGTTCCTGAAGCTGTCGAGAGAAAGTGTAAGGATTTTCTCCAAGAGACCTGTTCCGCCTGTGCGCTAAGGTGGAACTAGGGCAGCGGCGACGAGAATATCCTCTATCTTGCTTCTTGCCTAGGGGTTGGTCTATGGGATCCCGCACCAAGTTTTTCGGCACCGTCTTGGCCATGCTGGCCGTCAACAGCATCTACATGCAATTGCAGCAGCTTGCCCTGCGGCTGGAAGAAGAGGTAAAACCGGCTCCCTCAGAGCAGGCTGCTCCAGAGTCCCAGAGCAACGCTCAGCCGCCGCATCCCTGGGGTCATCTGGCCCAAGTTTTCCGGCATTGGGTCGAGGCCAGTCCCCTGTAACCCTAGTCTCCGAGCCAAGAGGCAGTTTGCAAAGGGGATCAAACCCCGTACCATAGAGGAGCAGGCTCCCCTTTCTTGCGGTTCACAGTTTGGATACTCACCATGACTCAGCCGTCAGCAGCCTCTGGGCAAAAGCCGATTGTTGTCGCCCCTTCGATTCTTTCGGCGGATTTTAGCCGCTTGGGGGAAGAAGTGCGGGCGGTGGACGAGGCGGGGGCCGACTGGATCCACGTGGACGTCATGGATGGCCGCTTTGTGCCCAATATTACCATCGGCCCGCTGGTGGTGGAAGCGCTGCGCCCGGTTACGGCCAAGCCTCTGGACGTCCACCTGATGATTGTGGAGCCGGAAAAGTATGTGGCCGACTTTGCCAAGGCGGGGGCCGACATCATCTCCGTTCATGCCGAGTCCAGCTCTACCATTCACCTGCACCGCACCCTCAGCCAAATCAAGGATCTGGGCAAACAGGCAGGTGTGGTGCTCAACCCCGCTAGCCCCCTGGAGCTCATCCAGTACGTGCTGGATCTGGTGGATCTGGTCTTGATCATGAGCGTCAACCCTGGCTTTGGCGGCCAGAGCTTCATTCCGGCGGTGGTGCCCAAGATTCGCCAACTGCGGGCCCTGTGCGACGAGCGCGGTCTGGATCCCTGGATTGAAGTAGATGGCGGCCTCAAGGCCAGCAACGCCTGGCAGGTCATCGAGGCAGGGGCCAACGCCATTGTGGCCGGCTCGGCAGTGTTCAAGGCCAAAGACTATGCGGAGGCTATTCGCGCTATCCGCAACAGCCGTCGCCCGGAGCTGGTAACGGTTTGATTTGAGCTTATCGATTGGGGAAACCCATGCTCTTGAGCCCCTCTTAGGCCAAGGCACAAAAGAGAGGGAAGAAGACCTAGCGCCCCTCATTCTTGGCCCATTGCGAATGGCCACAGCTCAGCGGCAGGGATCCCTTCTGGTGGAAGAACGGGCTCGAAATTCTAGCGCAGAGCGGCGGTCTTCTTCTGGGCAGCCGCAGGGGCTGCACCATCCTCTACGGCAGTCTGGCTGAGGCAATGCGGAGGGGCAGAGGTGGGAACGATTGGCTGAGGCGAGGTAGGGCTGAAAAAAACTTGGCAAAAGGGCAGGCGGCTGTTGCGCTGAATGTCAGCAAGGTAAGGAGAAGGGATGGTGCCCCAGTAGGCGCCCAGCACCTGCCGGTCGGGATCCTCCGGCAGCACCTGGTAGTGCAACATCAAGCGGTTATCGGGGAACCAAGCGCGAACAAGCCTTTGCAGTTGCCTCAAATTGAAGCCCGGCTCTTCCGGGTTATGAATCAGGTGCATCCCCGCCAAGCGTCCGCCGACAAAATAGGCTTGCACATAAAACCCGCGGGCGTAGAGGGGGGGCTCTGAGGGATCCCGCGATGAAGGGGCATCCGGCAGGTAGATGGCCTCACCGCCTGGGCGCAGTTGCCAGCGGCTCCAGCGGGGATCCTCGCGGTCGCTAGCAATGGTCTCCCAATTGTTGGCGCGGGCGTAGCTCAAGAAGCGCTCCTCCACCATGCCCAAATAGAGCATTTCCATTTGTAGGGGCAGTCGGGCCCGCGTTTGCAATAGGGGCAGAGTGCGCACTTCTCCTTGCTTGAGCACCAAAACTTCCGCCAAGGCAGGGCGCGGTTCCCACGCCAGCAGCGCCGCCAGGATACCGGCTCCGAGGGCTCTGCCAAGGCCGGCCAGCCCTCGCCGTGCCGAGGCCCGCAGCAACAAGAGAAGGAGTTTGACAGGGGGCAGCTCAAATCGAGGCTGCGCCCCGCCCAACACGGCAACGGAAGCAGAGACGTAAGATGAGATCACGGGGAAATTCGAAGAGCCGGGAAGACAATAGAGGCTATGGATGTCCTATTTTATCCACAGCGCTAGGGTTCTTTGAAAATTTTAATCTGCTGCCCTGGGTGAACTTTCTTGCCGACAGCGGATGGATCAAAACCGGTCTCCAAATGGGCGCGACTGCCGAGAACCTCCCTCCTCGACCGCAGGGCCGGGGCTCGTCGTCATTGCTGGCCCCACCGCCACCGGCAAGTCGCGCCAGGCGCTGCTGCTGGCCCAACGGCTGGGATCCCCGCTGTTAAACGCCGACTCTCGCCAGGTGTACCGGGAGTTCGACATCGGCACCGCCAAGCCCACTCCCGCCGAGCGGGCCCTTTGGCCCCATGAGTTGATTGACTTTGTGGATCCCCGCCACACCTACACCGTGGCCGAGTTCCAACGAGCGGCCCAAGCCCGCATTGCCGAGGCCCATCGGCAGGGACAGACTCCCATTCTGGTGGGGGGGACGGGGCTTTACATCCAATCCATTACTGCAGGGCTGGGGATCCCGGCGGTTCCGCCGCAGCCCCAGTTGCGCGCTCAATTGGAAACTTGGCCGCCCGAGATCCGCTACGCCTGGCTGCAGCAGTTGGATCCCGTGGCCGCTCGGCAGATCCACTCTCATGATGAAGTGCGCACCCTGCGGGCCTTGGAAATTATTTACACCACCGGGAAACCGGCCTCTTGCCTACGGCAGGCCCATCCTCCCCACTACCCCATCTTGATCTTGGGGCTGCGCTGCTCGATGCCCCGTCTGGAACAACGTATTGCCCGGCGCACGGCGGAGATGATGGAGAGGGGGTGGATCGAAGAGGTAAAAACTCTGCGGGAGCGCTATGGGCCGGACTTGCCCCTCTTGCAAACTTTGGGCTATGCGGAGATCGGCGCTTACCTAGAAGGGCGGATCCCAGAGGCGGAGCTGCAGCCTTTGATTGTGCGGCGCACCCGCCAGTTTGCCAAGCGGCAGATGACCTGGTTTCGGGCCATGCCAGGGCTCCAGTGGCTAGACTGCGAGGCTGAGGATCTGCCGGAGCAGATCTGGGAGCGGGTTAAAGCCTGGATGGCAGAACAGACCACTGCTGAAACCACTCCCGCCGCCGCTGAGCATCGGCTTTCCGATCGGTGAGGATCTCCAACACTCGCACCCCTTGGGCGGGCAAGGGATCCAGGGCTTGGGCCAGCTCCTCCCACGTCTCCAGCCGCTGGTGGGGAATGCCGTGAGCCTGGCAGAGGCGAGCAAAATCCACCGCCTGGGGAGTGGCAAAGTAGGGCTCAAAGGGAGGATTGAGCCCCTGGCGGCCCACCTCCGCAATGGGCAGTAGCTCGAAAATCCCTCCTCCCTGGTTGTTGATGAGAAGAATGGTCAGGGATCCCTGCAGGTAAGGGCTAAGCCGCAGGCCGCCGCAGTCGTGCAAAAAGGCCAGATCCCCAGTCAGCAACACTGTTGGCCGATGGCGGTGGGCCACCCCGAAGGCGGTTGAGAGAATGCCGTCGATGCCGTTGGTGCCGCGGTTGAAGTAGGGCCGGATGCGGCGGTCGTTGGGCGGCCAAAACCACTCCACATCCCGCACCGGCGTGCTGTTGGCAATAAATAGCGGCGTCTCCGGCGGCAGGTGATGGGCCAGCCACCAGGCAATCTTGCCCTCAAACCACTCCGGCAGGTCAGCCATGGTCTGGTCTAGGGTGGCGCGGATTTGCGCTTCGGCTGTCAGCCAGCCCTGCAGAAAAGCTGTTCGGGGGGCTGGAGTTTTGAATGTTGCTTCGGGGATCCCGGCGGCCAGCTCTTCCACAGCAAAGGGCAAATGGGTGGTGGGGTTGTGCAGAGGATCCCCGTTCTCGGGCCGGGGATCGAGCAGCCAGGTGCGGGGGCGAGCTTTGGCCAGGGTTTGCCGCAGCGCTTTGCTGGTGGGCAGGGATCCCAACTGGATGACTTGTTCCGGCCAGAGCTGGGGGACATCCTGCTGCAGGAGGAGGTCATAGGTGGTGATGAGATAGGGGTTAAGGGAAGCGTAGTTGCGCAGAGGGGAGAGTCCCTCCGCCAACACTGGCCAGCCCAGGGCCAGGGCCAAACGGGCCACCGCCTCTGCATAACCCTGGGGATCTGCCGGTTGGGCCGGCCCTGCCAAGATCACCCCCCGCTCGCAGCGGCGCCACTCCTGCCAAAAGGAAGCTGTTGACGCGAACGCAGAACCGGCAGCCGGGGTGGCCAGGCCAGGTGGAGGGACAACCCCGCGGAAAAAAGTCTTCTCAAACTCCGGATCTTCCTGTAAGTGGATCAGGGGCGCAGTGCTGCCATCGGCAACGGGAGCTAAGGGATCCCGCAAGGGCACGTTCAAATGCACAGGTCCGGGAAAAGGATAAAGCGTGCGCTCCCAGGCGTGAACCAGGGTTTGGCGCAGGTAGGCCAGGGCCTCTGGCTCCGCGCTGGGCAGGGCCAATTCCGCTTGCCAGTTGGGGTAGTGGCCGTAGAGCTTCACCTGGTCGATAGTCTGCCCGGCGCGGCAGTGGCGCAGCTCTGGGGGCCGATCCGCCGTCAAAACCAAAAGCGGCCAACCACTTTCTGCCGCCTCGATCAGAGCAGGGAAAAAATGGGCGCCGGCACTGCCGGAGGTACAGACCAGGGGAATGGGTTGCCGGAGCTGCTGGGCCAAGCCAAGGGCAAAAAAGGCCGCCGACCGCTCATCCACCACTGGAATGGCCTCGATCTCGGGGTGCTGCGCCAGAGCATAGGTGAGGGGGGCAGAGCGGGATCCCGGACACACCACGGCCACCCGACAGCCCAGCCGGCTCAAGGTCTCGGTCAAAACGGATCCCCAAAGGGTGTTGAGGTTGCGCCAGTCCAGCCGTTGAAGGGAGTTTGCGCCAGTCACTCCAGCTATCCCAGCCAGTGTCGAGCAAGTTGGGTAGGAAGCCCAAAATAGGCACATTCTAGTAATCTATAGCCATCCCTAAGCGCAGGGGAACCACTTGCTTTGGCCTTCCTTCGCCTTTCCTCTCTTTCTGGGAGGAGAGCTAGAGGAGGTGCGCCAGGGAGGTGCCCGCCCTCAGGAAACTGCCTCAAGTGGGTTGGTCGCGCCGCAACTCCAGATTTTCTGGCGGGGGCGAGGATTGGCTAGGTCTCTCCGATGGGGGAATAATGTTCATGAGAACGCCCCTTATTGATCTTTGCTGCACCCAGTAGGAGCACCCATGGCCAGAAAACCCGATGGATACCTTGTCCACATCATGCTCGAAGGTGGACAAACCATGCAGGTACGGGTCAAGGAAGCCAGAGAATACACAGAGCTGATCAACCAACTGATGGTGGGTGGGGACGAGTTCATCACCTTGCCCAAGCAAATGGACAATGAGTACATGATCGTGCGTCCGCAGCGGGTCTCGGGCGTGTCGGTAGAAGCAATCTACGCTTCCAGTGTCGGCATTGACCTATAGATCTCAAGGTCAGGGATCCCTTGAGGGTCGTCGGCCTAAGTTGCAACACAAAGCCCCCACCACCAGGGGCAGGGGCTGCCAGAGAACTAGACCCCGCAGGATCTAGAACTTCTCTACCGACGGTTAGCTCTGCGGGGGCAGGATCACCTTGTCGATAACGTGGATGACGCCGTTGACGGCCTCGATATCCGCGGTCACCACGTTGGCATCGTTGACCTTGACTCCATCAGCCAAAGAAATCTCCACAGGGGATCCCTCGACCGTGACCACTTCCCCAGCTTTCAGATCGTTGGAGAGAACTTTGCCGGGCACCACATGGTAGGTGAGAATCTGGGTCAA
>NZ_JANSIY010000016.1:0-8384 GCF_047462295.1 Synechococcus sp. H60.3
GGTGGGGAATCCCGCGCCTTACGTTGAATAAGCCCAGGGAGATTACCCAGCAGCGAGGAAGCGTTGAGCAAAAGTTGGCATCATCCGGCGTTGGGTTAGTCTTGCTCAAGCGGCAGGTATCTTGTTACCACCACCAGGGCTTGAGGGGGGTGCCGTCGGGGAAGATCAGGCCGGCAATCCGGGATCCGCTGTGCTTGAGGCCCTCGATCTGGGCGCCTTCCAGGTTGGCCTGGGCGAGGTTGGCGCGGCTGACATCGGCCCGGCGCAGGTTGGCCCCCTGGAACTGGGCCTGACGCAGCTCGGCGCCGCTGAGATCGGCTCCTTCCAGGTCGGCATTTTGCAAGTTGGCCTCCCGCAGATCCGCCCGCTGCAAGTTGGCTCCCCGCAAGTCTGCTCCCTCTAGGTTGGATCCGCGCAGATCCACGCGGCTGAGGTCGGCCCCCCGCAGCCGGATCTGGCGCAGCACCAGCCCCCTCAAGTCGGCCTTGCTCAGGTCTTGGCCACAGAGATCCTGCCCCTCTCCTCCCCAGTTCTGCAACTGCCAGATGTGGCGCAGCCGCTCCTCCAGCCGGGTTGTCTCAGAAAGCTGGGATCCCCGCAGGCTGGTGCCGCTGACTTTTACCCCCCTCAGGTCGGCTCCCCGCAGATCTGCCCCTTCGAGGACAGCGCCGCTTAGCTTGGCTCCCTGCAAATTGGCCTGGCGCAGATCCGCCTGGCGCAGGTGGGCGCCGTTGAAGTTGCAAAGGCGCAGGTTGGCCTTTCTCAAGTTAGCTTCGTAGAAGTTGGCACCTCCCAGCCGTGCCTCTTGCAGATCCCCTCCCTCCAGGTCGGCGTAGGCAAAATCCCGCTCCCCGCGCCGATAGGCCACGATGACCCCCTGCGCACCTCCCACTGGGCGAAAGGGGCTGTAGGTGCGACAGGCTTCCTCTGCCTCCGGCTGCTCGAGCTGGGAGAGGAGCCGCCACGCTGCCAGGCGCACCGCCCAGGAGGTGTTGCCAGCCAGTGCTTCGATGAGTTCGGCCAGACCTGCCGGCCCGTACTGCAGCAACTGGGGCAAGGTGGCCAGACGTACCACCTCGTCGCCCTGGGTGAGCCGTCGCCGCGCCCCCTCAAGCCCCCCCAAGACCAGGGCGTGGATCGGTGCACCGCCGGCTGCCACTTGTCCCCCCAGCACCAGATCCCAGGGGCGGGGCCGGGATCCCTCACCTGTGCCCACTGCAGGTCGGGAGTTGCCGAGCATGGGTGGAGGCCAATGGGCCTGGTTATACCCAGCGCCCCACCACTACGCGGATGGTGCCATCCTCTAGGCGCTCCTCCGCCTCGATGGCGAAGCCCTGCTGCCGGGCAGAGCGCAGCAAGCTCTTGTGGGCGTAGCGCTGCAAAATCGGCTCTAGGAAAGTCTGGGGATCGATGCCCGCCCCCCACAGATCCACCACAAGCTCGTAGTGATCCCCGTTGCGGCGAAAGCCGATGTCAAAGCCGTTCTTTTGCCGGATCACCAGATCGGCGCGAGTGCGGTTCCAGAGGTAGCCGCGCAGGCTGGCGTTCCGCTCCACGGTGTAGCCCAATTCCTTGAGGGTCTCTTCCAGCAGGTCGGCATCCTTGATTTGCACTTGCAAGGTGGTGAAGTGGGACATGGCGGTTCCGATCCTTGAACGGATGGAGACGGGATCCTCACTATAGAAGCGCCTCTGCAGTTGTGGAAGAAATGTGAAGGAGGATTACGTTTCCCGCGGCTCCCGCAACTTCTCTACCCTCACGGCAGCGGGATGGTGTTCTCGTTCCCTGGCTGCAGAGGCTTCGGCTTCTCCTGGGGAGCCGGGATCCCATCTCCCTTGGCCAGGGGCAAGGTGCGGGCCCGGGATCCCTGCCAAGGATCCAACACATCCCGAATCAGCACCTCCTGGATCCACACCTGCAGGATGGCCGCCAAGGGCACAGCCAAAAACAGGCCCAGTACTCCAAAGAAAAAGGCCGAGGTAACTTGGGCCACCAAAGTCAGAGCCGGCAAAAGCGACACCTGCCGCGACATGACGATGGGGGTGAAGACGCTGCTTTCCAACTGCTGGATGAAGATGTAGAGCCCCAGCACCGCCAGCGATTTCCAGGGGGCATCGGTGAGGGCCACCAGCATGGGGGCGACCACGCTCAAGGTGGGGCCGATGTTGGGGATGAAATTAAACAGTCCCGCCAGCACGGCATTGGCCAAGGTTAAAGGCACGCCCAAAATCCACAGCCCAATGCCGCTTAGCAGCATTACCAGGCTGCTGGTGAAGAGGATCCCCACCAGCCACCCTCGCAGCGCCAGCTCGCAGCGCTTGAGGATATAGCGGACGCGGGGGCGGTAAAAGGCGGGGAAAACCGAGACAAAGGCGCGGCTGTAGGCTTGAGGATCCACCAACAATAGGATGGTGAGGATGATGACAAACAGCAAGTTGAGCAGGGTGGCAAAGAAGGCGGTGAAGGACTGGGAGAAAAAGTCCCGCACCTGGCGCACCAACTCAGTGGCCTGGGGCACAAGACTATTGGCCAACTCCCGCAGCGTCGGCAGCTCGATATCCGTCGGCAACGAGAGGATGAGGTTCTCAAATAGCCGCTGCGCCTGCACGATCCCAGCGGGCACCCCATCGGTAAACAGCCGCCGCAACTGATCCGCCAGGGGAGGCACTACGATCAGCCCCACCAGAATTGCCCCCACCAGAACCGTCAAGCCGGTGATGAGGAGCGAGGGGCCACGGCGAAAACCGTAGCGCTGCGGGATCTGAGCCAGGGTGTCTAAAGCTACTGCCAAGACGATGGCCGCAAACACCAATAGCAGGATCTGCCGGATCTGCCAGAGCAGAACCAACAGGCCCAGCAGCGCTGCCAGCCCCAGCCAATGGGCGAAGGTCACCGCAGCTCACCTCCTCTCTCGCCCCGTCGTCGCCTATTCTAGATGGGATCCCGAGCATTCCCATGGGGGAGCGCCGTATGCGCGATCTGGAGCCGCAAGCAATGGCTCTGGCCTTTGATGGCCTGGAATTCGGGACAGAATCCTTTCCTGCCGAGGAAGTCCCCCTGCTCTCGGTGGGGGGAGTGTCCGGCTACTTGAAGTCGCTGCTGGCCGGGGATCCCTACTTGGCCAGGCTGTGGGTGGTCGGAGAAATCTCCAGTTGCCAGCGCAACCGCAACGGCCACCTGTTCCTGACCCTGGTGGATCCGGAAAGCGGCGATGTCCTCAAGGGGGTTGTGTGGCAAAGCCAGACTGCCCGGCTCAGCTTCTGGCCGGAAGTGGGGCAACAGGTGCTTGCGCTGGGGCAAATCGGCATCTACAGCGGCGGCAGCTACTATCGCCTTGTTATCTGGCAACTGCTGCCGGCGGGCGAGGGGCTGTTGGCGTGGCGCTTGCAGCAGCTCAAGGCCCGCCTGGCTGCCGAGGGCCTGTTCGACAACCAGCGGCCTCTACCTACCCACCCTCAGTGCATTGCCGTCGTCAGCTCTCCCGACGCCGCCGGCTGGGGCGATATCCGCCGCACCCTCAACCAGCGCTACCCCGGGCTGCGGGTGCTGTTTTCGCCGGCCCAGGTGCAAGGGGAAGCGGCCCCGGAGTCGATTGTGCGGGCCATTCGCCGGGTGGAACAGGATGGGCGGGCGGAAGTGCTGCTGATTGCTCGAGGGGGTGGATCCGGCGAGGATTTGGCTTGCTTTAACGATGAGCGGGTGGTGCGGGCCATTGCCGAGTGCCCTATTCCGGTGGTGACGGGGATCGGCCACCAGCGGGACGAGACCTTGGCGGACTACGCGGCCGACTACGCGGCCCACACCCCCACAGCGGCGGCCGAGCGGATCGTGCCCGATCTGCGGGAATTGCAGCGCCAGGGATCCCAGTTGCGCCAGAAGTTGATCGAACGCACGCTGCAGGCTTTGGAGAGGGCACAGCGGCGCTTCCAGCACACCCAGCGCCATCTCGCCCAAATCCATCCGGAGCGGCTGCTGCAACAGGCGCAGGAGCGCCTAGCCCAACGACAGCAGCACCTTGTCCAGGCCGTGCGCCATCGCCTTCAGCAGCAGCAACAGCGCCAACAGGCCCTCCAGGAGCACCTGCAAGCCCTCGACCCTGCCGCCGTCCTCAGGCGGGGCTACGCCCTGGTGCGGGACGAACGGGGATCCCTGGTTCGCACCCACCACCTACCGCCGCAGACCCGGCTGAGGATACAACTGGCCTTGGGAAGCCTCTGGGCCCGAGTGGAGGAGAGCCATGAGCCGCCGCAAACGTGAGGATCCCTGGCGCTACGAAGCAGCCATTGCCGAAGTGGAAAGTTTGATTGCCCAGATTGAATCGGGGGAGCTGGATCTGGAGGAAGTGGTGGAGCGCTTCCAGCAGGCCGCCCAGACCCTAAAGCGCTGCGCCCAGTTTTTGGAGCAAAAACGGCAGCAGGTGGAGATCCTCATTGAGGAGTTAGGCCCTGGCGAAGAAGAGCTGCGCGAGTTCTAGAGCCGGGGGGAATGGGGCAGTCCAAGAAACTGGGCAAAGGCCCCAGGTGCCCCTGCTGCTGTTGCTCAACGGGGGCAAGGCTTGACGAAGGGGGCGGTGCCCCTGAAGATGGTCAAGTTGTCAAGATCCTTTGGGGCGCCCTCTATGTCCGCCAAGATCTTGGATGGCAAAGCCCTGGCTGCTCGCCTGCAAGCGGAGATGGCCGCCCAAGTGCAAGCTTGGCTGCCGCGGGTGGGGCGTCCGCCGGGATTGGCGGTGCTGCGGGTTGGAGAGGATCCCGCCAGTGCGGCTTACGTGCGCGGCAAAGAGCGGGCCTGTGAGCGGGTGGGCATCGCCTCCTTTGGCCGCCATTTTTCCGCCCAAGACTCCCCCGCCCATCTGCTCGACGCCATCGCCCAACTCAACCAGGACGAGCGGGTGGACGGCATCCTTGTGCAACTGCCCTTGCCCCCCGGCTGGGATCCCATCCCGCCCCTTCTGGCCATCGATCCCGCCAAAGATGTGGACGGGCTACACCCCCTCAACTTGGGCCGGCTAGTGCGCGGCGAGCCCGGCCTGCGCAGTTGTACCCCCCTGGGCGTGATACGCCTGCTGGAGGCAGAAGGGATCCCGCTTGCCGGGCAAAAAGCCGTAGTGGTCGGTCGCAGCCTCCTGGTGGGCAAGCCCTTGAGCTTGATGTTGTTGGCTGCCGACGCCACGGTTACCATGGCCCACTCCCGTACACCCAACCTGGCCGAAGTAACCCGCAGTGCCGACATTGTAGTCATGGCCGTGGGGCGCCCTCGCTTGCTCAAGGCAGAAATGGTGAAGCCGGGGGCTGTGGTGGTCGATGTAGGCATCAACCGTATCCAAGGCCCTGACGGAGCTGAGCAGTTGGTGGGAGATGTGGACTACGAAGCGGTTAAAGAGCGGGCCGCTGCCATCACGCCTGTGCCGGGCGGCGTGGGGCCGATGACGGTGACGATGCTGCTGGCCAACACCCTGGAAAGCTACAAGCTTCGCAGCCACCTGTAGCTGGAGGCTGTCCTCAAAATCCATGTCCTTGAAAAACTTCCAACCGCTGGCCACCAGGATGGAACCTTGGAGACATCAGCGAGGCTCCTTGTATAGCTTGTTACTCCGAGTGGCAGTGAGATGAGTGATCTTCAGGCCTGCTCGAGAGTCCCCGCGAGGGGAGCGCAAGAAGATTGCTAAGCGATAGTTATTCGCTGTCAAATTTTTGTCCAAATCCTTTACGTTGACAGTCGCAGATCGGGGATCGCTGTAACGTATGGATATGAACTTAGGTTAACTAGCGGCCCGTTTCCCCAGAACTGAAGCTCCGAGGGCGGGCAAGGAGTAGGGTCTCATGCTGCCGAGTGGCTCCCAAAATCCCCCTGAGCCGGCGGCCCAATCAGGGCAAGGGGATCCGGCTCCCTTTCTAACCGATGCTAGCTCTCCGCCTCCGCGAGCTACCACCACCGTCCCCTACGTGGTGTTGCACGGCCATTTCTACCAGCCGCCGCGGGAGGATCCCTGGTTGAACCGCGTTGAACGTCAGCCCAGCGCCAGCCCCTTCCACGACTGGAACGAGCGCATTTTAGCGGAGTGTTATCGTCCCAACGCCTTTGCCCGCATCCTGGACGATCAGGGGCGGGTGGTGCGCATTGTCAATAACTACGAATTCTTGAGTTTTAACTTTGGCCCCACTCTCCTCTCCTGGTTGGAGGAGCACGACGTTGAAGTGTACCAACGCATCTTGACTGCCGACCGCCTCAGCGCCGAGCGGCTGGAGGGACATGGCAATGCCATTGCCCAGGTCTACAACCACGTCATCCTGCCCCTGGCCAACGAGCGGGACAAGTACACCCAGATCCGCTGGGGGATCGCCGATTTCCAGCATCGCTTTGGCCGCTTCCCCGAAGGCATGTGGCTGGCGGAAACTGCCATCGATGCAGCAACAGTTGCAGCCTTAGTCGACTGCGGGATCCGTTTCGTCATCCTCGCCCCCAGCCAGGCGCAGCGCATTCGTCCTTTGGGTCAAACGGAATGGATCGATGTCAGCCAGGGCCAGATCGATCCCAGCCGGCCCTACCGCTGCTTTACCCCGGATCGCAGCGGCTACCTGGACATTTTCTTTTTTGACGGCCCTATCTCCCGGGATCTCGGCTTTGGCGATATTGTCTACAGCACCCAGTCGCTGGCAGAGCGGCTCCGGCTGGCCATCCGCCCTGACAGAGAAGGGGAACCCTATCTGATTAACTGTGCTACCGATGGCGAGACCTTTGGCCACCACAAGCGCGGCGTGGAGCGCACGCTGGCCTATGCCTTTTGCGAAGAGTTTCCCCGGCGGGGCTGGCAGGTGGGCAACTACGGCCACTTCCTCAGCTACCATCCCCCCACTTGGGAGGTGCAACTCAAGCCAGTTACGGCCTGGAGCTGCGCCCACGGGGTGGGACGGTGGTCGCGCGACTGCGGCTGTGGGGCAGTTCCAGGCTGGCACCAGCGCTGGCGGCAACCGCTGCGGGAGGCCCTCAACTGGCTGCGGGATCAGTTGGCCGAGATCTACGAAACGGAGGCCAAGGCCTACCTGCGGGATCCCTGGCTGGCCCGGGATCGCTACATCGAGGTGATCTTGGATCGGGAGCGCTGCGAGGCGTTTTTGCAGGAGCACCAGAGCCACCGCCTCACTGCCGAAGACCGGGTGCAAGTGCTGCGCCTGTTGGAGATGCAGCGCTACGGCCAATTGATGTTTACCAGTTGCGGCTGGTTTTTTGAGGAGCTGTCCCGTCCTGAGGGAGTGCAGATCCTGCGCTACGCGGCGCGGGCCATCGAGCTGGCGGCAGCAGTGGCGGATGTGGATCTGGAAGAAGAATTTCTGCGCCGCTTGAGCAAAGCCCCCAGCAACCTCGAGCTCTACAAAGATGGCCGAGGCGTTTACCAGGCGCTGGTGCGCCCCTGCCTAGTTAGCCCGCAGCGGCTGGTGGCTCAGCACGCCATGCTTTCCCTGTTCAACAGCATGCCCCGAGCTCCCGGATATATGCTGGAGCCAGTGGATCAGGAGCGCCTGGCTATAGGGGGATCCACCCTGCTGGTTGGGCGAGTGAAGCTCTCTTTTCCCACCACCTTTGAGGAGCATGACCTCATCTACGCTCTCCTCCATCTGGGCGGCTGGGACTTTCAATGTGGCGTCAAGCCGTTTACGGGGCGGCGCAGCTATGAGCAGTTGAAAGCCCGCCTGCTGTCTGGAGCCCACAGCCGCATCCAGGTGATCCTGACCCTGCAGGAGCTGTTTGGCCCGGAAACCTTTGACCTCAACGCTTTGACGGAGGAAGACCGGCAGCAGATGCTGCGCTGGTTAACCCAGGATACCCTGGATCGCCTAGCCCAGCTCTACCGCCAAACCTACCTGGAAAACTACGGGGTTTTGATGGCTTTTCGGGCCGATGGCCTGCCAATCCCAGAGGAGCTGTTGGCTGCTGCGCAGATCACCCTCAACCAGCGCCTGTTAAGCAGCTTGCGAGCGATGGAAATCGAAGAGGGCAAGCGGGATCACCTGCTGGAGTTGCGGGCCATTGCCCGCGAGGCGGAGCAGTTGGGGTGCCAGTTGCGGCGGGAAGAGGCGGCCCGGGTTTTGGATCGGCTCTTGCAGCGGGGGATGTGGCAGTTGGCCCAGGCAGCCGACTCGGAAACTCTCAGCGAACAGCTCCACAACCTAGAAGAGTGGCTGCGCCTAGCTGCCGATCTCAACCTGCCTATCCGCCTGGATCGCCTCCAAGAGCTCTACCTACTGCGGCTAGAGCGGCAGCGATTAGAGGCGCTCCGCAGTGGCCCTGGGATCCCTGGCGAAGTCCTCCACCGCTTGCTGCGGCTGGGGCAACAACTTCGCATCAATGGTGCTGCCTGTCTCCAGCACCTACTGCCTCCAGCA
>NZ_JANSIY010000016.1:8484-30915 GCF_047462295.1 Synechococcus sp. H60.3
CTCCAGCACCTACTGCCTCCAGCAACTGCTGAGGGCTAACCCCCATCGGGATGACAGGATTCGAACCTGCGACCCCTTCGTCCCGAACGAAGTGCGCTACCAAGCTGCGCTACATCCCGAGGTCAATCCAAAGCTTTGTAAGTATAGCATGCCATGCATGCTGTCTTCCCGCGGGTGGGAGCAGGGATCCCCGGCCAAGCGGGAGTCGTTCTGCGCTAAGCTATGGGGATCCACCGTTGCCCTACCGGAGTATGAGTCAGACCAAGGGTTTCAGCCAATCCAAGCCAGAGAAAAAACCGGCCAAGGCCAACACGGCTAAGCGCAAGGAAGCCGCCAAACGCTACGATGAGCTGAAAGCCAAGGGGATGCCGGAGTTCGCCATTTTTGCCCGGCGCCGCCAAGCTGAGCCCGGCAAACCCAACCCCTGGCTACCCGTGGGATCCCTGGCGGTCAGTCGCTTCAGCGCCATCCATCAGGCCATCTTCCAAAACGAGGAAGAGCTCAAAAAAGCAGCCGTCCGCCTCTTTCCCCGTCTTAGCAAAGTCAAAGACGAGCTGGAGTTTGGCTTTCGCCTCAAGGACAAAGAGTTTCAAGACGAGCCCATTCAGGTGGCAGTCCGGCCCCAGCCTTCGCCCCTTCAGAGCTGGATAGACAGGGTGCGCAGGTGGCTGGGCCTGGGCAAAAGAACTACCCAAGCCTCCAAGAAAGGCTAAGCCGTGGCAAAGGCTTTGGGTAGCCAGCTCAAAATCAAGGGGTTGACGATCTCTGGGCGCTCGTCGTGGGGACAATGGCCCGTCTCGGGAAGAGGGAAAAATTGGTAGTCGATCCCCTGCACATGGTTTTGAAAGCCGCGGCCCCGTTCAATAGGGGTCCAGGGATCCCGTTCGCCCCAGATCACCAGCAGCGGGCAGCGCACCTGGGGCAGCAGCGCTTCGGGGGTGGGGCCAGGGGGAGCGGTGAGAATGGCCGCAAACACTTGCTGCGCTCCCACGTCACAGGAAGGGGCGTAGAGGATCTCCACCAGCTCATCAGTGATGGCCGCAGGGTTGCAGTACACCTGTTCTAAGGTGGCGCGGATCCGCTGCCGCTGCCGCACCCAATTGAACAGCAGTGGCCCCGTGACTGGCGAGGCCACCAGAGCAGTGAAGGTGGCCATGAAAACGCGAGCCATCGGGCTGAGCTCGTGGGAGCGATGGTTCAGGCCGCCGGCACAGTTAAGCAGCACTGCCCCTGCAGTCAGTTGTGGGTGCTGGGCGGCCATGAGCAGGCTAAGCAGGGCGCCGATGGAATTGCCAATAAACACTGCCGGCTGCCGCACGTGCTGCTGCCAAAAATCTGCTAGCAGCTCGGCCCACAGTTCTAGGCTGTAGGCAAGAGCTGGCTTGGCCGAGCCGCCAAACCCCAGCAAATCCAGGGCATAAACCCGGTATCCCGCCGTTGCTAGCACGGGGATGTTGTGCCGCCAGTGGCCAATGGAGGCCCCAAAGCCATGCACCAAAACCAGCGGGGATCCGGATCCCTGGACGACGTAGCGAATGGCGTGACCCCGCCAGCTCCAGGTTTGGGGAGCAAAAGGGGCAATGGAATCGGCTGCCAAACTAGCAGGAGGAGCAGTGAACACAGCCAGAAAAATGTGGGTCCCTACCTCCTCATCCTACCGCCACTCTCGAGTGTCCTTCTCTGCGGGCCATCGCCCCCAATCCCTTTCTCCGAGGAGATCTGGCTTCTCGGCAAGACTCTCAGGTAACCACATCCGGCTGCTGCCGACCGGTGCGAGCGCGGATCTGGGCGAAGTGATCCGCCAGTTGGATTAGCTCGGCTAGGGCCACCTGGGGATCCAGGCCATGCCGGCTGGGATCCGGCTCAAATCGCTCCAAGTACACCCGCAGAGTGGCCCCGTGGGTGCCGGTGCCGGAGAGGCGGTAGACGATGCGGGAGCCATCCTCAAAGCCAATGCGGATCCCTTGGTTGTGGCTGGTGCTGCCGTCCACCGGATCCGTGTAGCTGAAGTCATCGGCATAGACCACCGTCTGGGAGCCAAAGCGCTGCCCCACCCAGCTTGTCACGGAGCGCCGCAAGTGCTCCATCAGCTCCTCGGCCACCTCCACCGGCAGCCCCTCGTAGTCGTGGCGGGAGTAGAAGGTACGCCCGTAGGTGCGCCAGTGCTCTTCCACAATCTGCCGCACCGACTGCCGTCGCACAGCAAGGATGTTCAGCCAAAAGAGGACAGCCCAGAGGCCATCTTTTTCGCGGATATGGTTGGAGCCGGTGCCGAAGCTCTCCTCGCCGCAGAGGGTCACTTTGCCGGCATCCAGGAGGTTGCCGAAAAATTTCCAGCCGGTGGGAGTCTCATAGCAGGGGATCCCCAGCTTGGCTGCCACCCGGTCTGCCGCCTGGCTGGTGGGCATGGAGCGGGCGATCCCGGCTAGCCCCTCCCGGTAGCCGGGCACTCGCTGGGCGTTGGCCGCCAGCACGGCCAAACTGTCGCTGGGAGTTACGTAGAACTGGCGGCCCAGGATCATATTGCGATCCCCATCGCCATCGGAGGCGGCGCCGAAATCCGGGCCGTCCTCCCGAAACAGCAGCTCCACCAGGGCGCGGGCATGCACCAAGTTGGGATCGGGGTGGCTGCCGCCAAAGTCCGGCAGGGGCTGGCCGTTGAGGACGCTGCCCGGCGCTGCCCCCAGGCACTCTTCCAGGATGGTGCGGGCATAGGGGCCGGTGACGGCGTGCATGGCGTCGAAGGCGATACGGATCCCAGAGGCCAGGTAATCGCGGATGGCGTCAAAATCAAACAGGCGCTGCATCAGGCCCAGATAGTCGGCCACTGGGTCGATGACGGAAAGCGTCAGGGATCCCAGCCGCTGCTCTCCCAAGCGGTCTAGATCCACATCTGGGGCTTCCAGGATGCGGTACTCCCGAATCTGCTGGGTGCGGGCGTAGATGGCCTCGGTCACCTTCTCCGGGGCAGGGCCGCCGTTGCCGATGTTGTACTTGATGCCAAAGTCTCCCTGGGGGCCGCCGGGGTTGTGGCTGGCCGAGAGGATAATGCCGCCGTAGGCCCCGTATTTGCGGATAAGGTGGGAGACTGCCGGCGTGGAGAGGATCCCGCCCTGGCCCAGCAGCACCCGCCCGATGCCGTTGGCTGCTGCCATCTTGAGCAGGATCTGGATGGCTTCCCGGTTGTAGTAGCGCCCGTCTCCGCCCACCACCAGGGTTTGGCCAGCGGATCCCTCGAGGACGTCAAAGATGGACTGGACAAAGTTCTCCAGGTAGTGGGGCTGCTGGAACACCTGCACCGGCTTGCGCAGGCCGGAGGTGCCCGGCTTTTGGTCAGGAAAAGGGATGGTGGCCACGGTGCGGAGGGTCATAAGCTGCCGAAACTCTGCTTGCCCCTCTACTATCTCATCCCCAGCCCTGCTCTTCTGCCCGCTCTTGGGGATTGGTTGTCGCCTCTTGCTGTAGCTTGCTGCCTCAGGATCCCTTGCCGCCAGGCTCAGGGCAGGACTTTGAGCGCCTGGCCGGCGCTGCGGCCATAGCGGCTGGGATCGTACATCTCCTGGACAAGGGCAGGGGCCACCTGGAACTGGCCGGGGATCTCCGGGCGGAAGAGGTAGACGAACTCGTGGCGGCCCTGCCTGAGCTCGGTGCTGAAGAAGGCCACGCGGTCGTCGCGGTTTTCTTGATGGGTCCAAAACCAGTCCCACCAGTAGTCGGGGGCCGAGCCGGTGAGCAGCCGCGGATCCTGGGAGGTGATCTCGGCGCCGCTGGGCAAGGGATCCTCGATCACCACATAGTGGCTATCCCGCTCAGCTTCCACCGTCAGCCGGGCCAGGAGCACCTCGCCGGCGCGCACCGCCTCGCCGGGGCGCAGGAGCTGTTCTCGGTAGCGGATCTCTCCGTTGGCTTGGGGTTGGGGCTGTAGGCGGAAGTAGCTGCGGCTAATGGCAAAGCCTTGGCTTTGAGAGGGCAGAGGGTTGGGAACAAAAGCTTCTCCCCTCAAGCTGTAGTAGAGGGGGCCGGGGCCGGATTTTTCTAAGCGCAGGCGGCGCAGGGTGCTCACTTCGGCGTCGTCCCAGTCCAGCACCTGGCGGGGATCCGCAGCGCCGGCCTGCCAACGTGCCAGTTCAGCTCCGCTCACCTCCTCCAACACCCGCACCTGGCCGGGGTCGGGCTGTTGCTGTTGCTGGGCTTGGTAGTAGGCCACCAGGCCCAGGAGGGCATCGGCGGTGGCTTTGGTGGTGCGCCAGCGGTTGTCCTGCCGCTGCTGGAGAAGGGCGGTGGCGATCTCGCCGGCGCGGCCATCCTGGAGGCGCACGGCCAGTTGCAAGAGGGGCCCGGCCACCTCCAGGTCGTCGTAGGTGGAGCGCTCCCCGGTCGGCGGGGCGGAGGCGGCAGGAAGAAACCAGCGCCCCTGGGGATCCCTTTGCCGCCGCTCTAGAACCTCATCCAGAGCCGCTTGGGCGGGATCCCGCTGGCCCTGTTGCAGGGCGGCCAGCCCGCGGTAGGCCAGGCCAAAGGTGGAAAGCTGCGGCGGCGGCGGCAGCTCAGCAGTCACCAGCGCCGGATCCCAGAGGGCCAGGCTGTAGGCCACAAAGGCCCGCAGATCGGGGGAGAGGGGTTGGAACTGCTGCCCAGCCAGGTACTCCAAAGCCCGCTGCACCCGCCACTCCTTGAGGGCATAGCCAGCGGCCTGGGCGAGATGATAGCCCTGCAGGATGTAGGCGGTCAGGTAGGGGTTGCTGGTGTCGTAGGCCCACCAGCCCCAGCCGCCGTCATAGTTCTGGGAGTCCTCCAGCCGCTGCAGGCCGGCTCGAACCACCCGCGGCAGCCGCTCCAGGGTGGGCGAGCGCAGGTTCAAGCCCAACTGCTTGCTGGCCTGGGCCACCGCCAAGGCGGGCAAAAAGCGGCTCAAGGTCTGCTCGGTGCAGCCGTAGGGGAACTGGACGAGATAGTCCAACGGCCCCAAAAGCTCCGCTGCCGGGCTGGCGGCCAGTTCCAGATGCAGGTGTCGGGATCCCAGCACCCAAGTGGCCGGCCAATCCAAAGGCAGCTCAAGGCTGTTCGCCTGCAGCCGCCCCGTTTGGAAGAAGCGGTGTACTGCTCCCAAGGGCTGGCTGGGGATCCGCAGTTGCAGCGCATCCTGCAGCCCCTCCCCTTGCGCCCAAACCCGCACAGGGGTATCGCCGGCCCCCAGCACCTGCAGCGGCCATTCCAGCCGCTCCGCCCCTTGGGCGGGCACGGTCAGGCGTTGCCGTTGGGGGCCCTGCACTTCTAGGTTTCCGGGCACTTCCAGCCCCACTTCCACTGCTTGGGCTTGACCGGTGCGGTTTTGCACGATGGCCGCCAAGGTGAGCCGATCCCCCACCCGGAAAAAGCGGGGGGTGGCCAGGCGCACCAAGAGGTCTTTGCTGACAGCGACGGTGGCTAGGGCGGAGCCCACCTGGGTGTCGGCGGTGGCGGCGCGGGCGGTCAAGCGCCAGGTAGTCAGGTTGTCCGGCCAGCGCACCTGGACCTGGGCTAAGCCATCGGCATCGGTCACCAAATCCGGGAACCAGGCGGCGGTATCGCGAAAGGCTTCCCGCACCTGGCCGGCCAGCTTGTCGGCACCACCGGGGTATTGCTGAGGGAAAGAGGTGGTGGTGGTAACTTGGTTGTCCTGGCGCCCGTAGAAGAAGCGGCGGATATCGGGGGTGAAGTCGGGCCGCAGCAGGTAGAGGGCGTTGTCCACGATCCCCAACCCCACCTCGGCGCTGACCGGCTGCCCTTGGGCGTTGCGGGTGCGGATTTGAATTTGGGCCGTCTCCCCTGGTTGATAAGTGGGCTTATCCGTCTGCAGCTCCACCTGCAAAAAGCGATCCAACGGCGAGACCCGCAGCAGAGACTCGTTCTGGTACAGCCGCCGCTCCGGGCCGAGGACGGTGGCGGTGACGTAGAGGTTGGGGCGATACTCCTCCCGGATGGGCAGGCGCAGGGTGGCCGTATGCCCCTGCAGGCGCAGCACCTGTACCTGGTGCAGCCGGGATCCCTCCAGACCCACCAGCACCGGCAGATCCGGCAGCGGCGAGACGATCAGGAGCTGGGCCTCTTCCCCCACTTCGTAGATCTGGCGATCCGCCACCACCTCCAGGCTGGGCAGGGATCCCCAACTGGGCAGGGGGTTGCCCGGCTCCACCACCCAGAGATGGTCTACCTCCTGCACGCGGTAGCGACGAGGATCCTGGGCCGTCAGCCGCACCCGGTAGTCTCCCGGCTCCAGGTCGGCGGGCAGGCGCAGAACCAGGCTGCCCTCGCCGTTGACAACCTGAAAAGATTGCCGCAGCAGAGTGGCTTGCCGTCGGTAGGCGCTGCTCTGGGGATCCCAGCGCCAGCGCTCCAGGCTCAGCTCCCCGGCGGTGCTGACCGGTTGGCCGTCGTAGTCGCGGGCTTGCAGCCGGTAGGTGATGACATCCCCTGGAGCCGGCAGGTGGCGATCGGCCTCGGCAAAGAGGGCAAATTGGCCGGCCGTCACCCAGGCCCGTGCCGTTCCGGTCACGCTGCGGCGGCTGATATCACTCACCTCCACCTCGATGCGCAACTGCTGCACCTCCTGCGGGCCCCAGTAGCTGTCTTCCTCCCAGTCCAGATCCTGCAACAGGCGCTCCAGGCGAAACTCCGCCCGCCCCTGGGCATCCGTCACCCCTGCTCCTTCCGCCACCAGCCTCCCGTAGCCGCCGTAGTAGCCCTGCTCCTCTCCCAGGTCGCCGGCAAAATAGTCTTCTGCCCCCGAATGAGGCAACAGCCCGTAGCGCAGGCTCCAGTCGGGGCTGCTGTAAACCCAGTAGCGAAGCTGGGCAGCGGCCACCGGCGCCCCGAAAAGATACTCGGCCTCCACCTGTACCTTCAGGGATCCCCCCCGCACCAGCCAAGGCCGGTCGGGCACCACCCTCACCTCAAACTCCGGTTTGCGGTAGGCTCCCACCTCAAAGGCGGTGTACTCGCGGCTGGATCCCTGCGGCCCGGCCACCCGCCACTCCAGGCCGTAGCTGCCCAGGGGGGTTTCCTCCGGCAATTGAAACTGCCCGTGGACGCTGCCGAAAGCGTTGGTGGCCAGGGTTTGCTCGCCCAGCACATCGCCGTCGGGGGCGGTGAGGGTTACTTGCACCGGCTGGCCTGCCGAGGTGAGGCGGTCGTGCTCCCGCACCAGGGCGCGAAAATAGACCGTCTGGCCGGGGCGGTAGAGGGGACGATCCGTGTAGGCGTAGATGCGGTGGGGCTGGTTCCAGCCATAGGCATAGCTGCGGGACAAAGCCTGCAACGTGTTGTCGGCGCTGTGGCCATAGACCACCAGCGAGGATCTCTCCCCTGTCGGCAAGCTAAACCGGGCCAGCCCCTCCTCGTCGGTGGTGGCAATGAGGGGATCCCTCCACTCCCCGAAAACTTGGATCTGGATCCCCGGCAGAGGACGCAATTCCCGCAAATGCACCGCCTGCACCACCAACTGGCTGGCATCCTGTTTCTGGATGAGGCCCAGGTCACTCACCAAAAGCCACTCTCCCGACCAAGGCAGCGGTGCCGCCGCCTGCCGCGGCTGTTGGCCTTCCGCCTCCAGCCAGTAGGCCCCCGGCGGCAGGATCCCCAGCTCCAGGGTGCGGGTCAGCTCTTCTCCCCCCAGTGGCTGCTGCCAACGGCGCACCAGCTCTCCTCGCAGGATGGAATACAAATCCGGAGCCAGGGATCCATAGCCAGCATCGGCCAGATCCCGCAAGAAAGGGGATCCTTCCAAATCAGCCAGGGAAAAGCGGTAGAGGGCAAACTGCACCGCTCCCAGGCCACTGGCCCGCCACTGCA
This sequence comes from Synechococcus sp. H60.3, assembly GCF_047462295.1. Taxonomy (NCBI): domain Bacteria; kingdom Bacillati; phylum Cyanobacteriota; class Cyanophyceae; order Synechococcales; family Synechococcaceae; genus Synechococcus; species Synechococcus sp. H60.3. The sequence continues at coordinate 16,315 of NZ_JANSIY010000016.1, forward strand.
GCCGTGCCGGCTCTGCGGTCGTGAACACCGAGCTGGGGCTGTAGAGGTAGAGGCTGGGGGGCAGAAGCTGCGGGCGTAGGAGAGGAGCAGAAGCTATCGCCCCTTCCCGCACCTGCACGGGTCTCTTGCTGGAGACCGTCTCTAGGCCGGATCCCCGCACCGTCACCCGGTATTCCCCAACGGGCAGCCGCTCCAGGCGGTACTCGCCCTCCGCAGACGGGCTGATGCTGCGGCTCACCGGGCCGGCGGCAATCACCTGGACGTTCCCCGGCGCCACCCCTGCCGGCAGCTCCACCCGCCCCAGCAGGGATCCCGTCGGCTGTTCCGAAAGCAAGACCGCCAGCCCCACTCCCAAAAACACCACCAGGGCCACCAACCACCGCCGCAGCATGGATCCCTTCCTCCTCCCGATGGGTTCTGGTTGCCCTGGGGATTCAGTCGCTACTTCACCAGCTCAAACACGTTGAACATGGGCAGGTACATGGCCACGATGATGCAGCCCACCATCCCGCCCAAGATCACGATCATCAGCGGCTCCAGCAGGCTGGTGAGGGCACGCACCGCCTCCTCCACCTCCAGCTCGTAGAAGTCCGCCGTCTTCATCAACATGGCATCCAGCTCCCCCGTCTCTTCGCCCACGCTGATCATCTGGATGGCCATGATCGGGAAGACCTTGGCCTTATCCAGGGCCGGCGCGATCTGCCCCCCCTCTGAGATGGATTGGCGGGCAGCGTCGATGGCGTTGGCCACCACCTGGTTGCCGGAAGTGTCGCGCACGATCTCCAAAGAAGTCAGCACCGGCACCCCGGAGCGGGTGAGGGCCCCAAAGGTGCGGCAAAAACGGGCCACCGCCGATTTCTGGATCAGGTCGCCGAAAATGGGGAGCTTGAGGGCCAGAGCATCAATGGTCTCCTTGCCGGCGGGGGTGCGGTAAAAGCGCTGGAAAGCAAAAAAGACCGCCACCAAAAAGCCCACCAGGCCCAAGCTGTACTGGGGGGTGCGCAGAAACTTGCTGATGTTGATAAAAAACTGGGTAAAGGCGGGCAGCTCCCCCCCCAAGTCGTTGTAGATGCTCTCAAAAGTGGGCAAGATGAACAGCACCATGCCCAAAAAGATTAAGACGGCCAAAATGGTCACCACCACCGGGTAGGTCATGGCCGATTTAATCTGCTTCTGCAGGCGATCCATGTCCTCCAGCAGCTTGGCCAGTCGGTTGAGCACCTCGTCGAGCACACCGCCCACCTCCCCCGCCTGCACCATGCTGCAGTAGAGGCCGTCAAAGGCATCCGGATAAGGGCGGATGGAATCGGACAGGTTCTTCCCCGCCTCCACTTCCGCTCGAATCGCCCGCAGGTATTTCTTGAGCTTGGGGTTGCCGGTCTGCTCCTCCATAATAGTTAGGGAGCGCACCATCGACACGCCGGCGTTGATCAGAGCAGCAAATTGCCGCGAGAACACCGCCTTGTCGCGAATGTCGATGGATCCCATCATCGAGAAATCAAAAGAGGTATCCAGGGAGAAGAAGGGCTTTTCTTCCTGGATGTCTTCCTGTTTGGCAAAAATGCCTTCGCGGCGCAGCCGTGCGCGGGCCTCGGTCAAGTTGTTGGCCACCACTGTCAGGCGCACCGGCTGACCGGCCTTTAGCCCCCGAACCTTGTAGCGCGGCATGGCTTACCCCTGCTTGGATCGTTAGTTCGACACGCCGGAATGGGATCCCTTGGCTCAGTCTCGCAACCTTAGACAAACCGACGCTCTCTTCAGCTAGAGCTTAGCTACAAATGGGGCCGGCGGCCAGAGGTTGGCGAGGAACTCTCAGCCAGGGATCCTTGGAGCCAGCGTTTAGCGACGGGCGGCAGCCGCTGCGGGCCGCTGGTGTTGAGCTGCCGCGGCTGGCGATGGCCCGGTGACGTTGCCCAAAAGTCGCTGCAACTCCTCAGGGCGAGAGGTCTTGGACATGGCCGTATCGAAGTCGATCTTGCCCTGCAGGTAGAGGTTGGCCAGATCCTGCTCCAGGGTCTTCATGCCCTGCTTACCCCCTGTCTGGATGGCCGAGTAGATCTGGGCGGTCTTGCCCTCCCGAATCAAGTTGGCGATGGCCGGCGTCACCACCATGATCTCCTGCACCAGCACCCGCCCCGGTTCTCCTGGCTTGGGGTTGAGGCGGCGGGCCAAAGTTTGCGAGAAGACGGCTTTGAGGGAGTTGGAGAGCTGCACGCGGATTTGTTGCTGCTGCTCCGGTGGGAACACGTCCACCAGGCGATCCACCGTCTGGGCAGCAGAGCTGGTGTGCACCGTGGCAAAGCAGAGGTGGCCGGTCTCGGCGGCGGTAATGGCCAACTGGATGGTTTCCAGATCCCGCATCTCCCCGATCAGGATCACATCCGGATCCTCCCGCATGGCCGCCCGCAGGGCGTTGGCAAAGCTCTTGGTGTCTTCCCCCAACTGCCGCTGGTGGATGATGCTGCGGATGGGGGTGTAGATGTACTCAATGGGATCCTCGATGGTAAGGATATGCTCGGCTCGCTCGCGGTTAATGAAGTCGATGATAGCGGCCAAAGTGGTGGACTTGCCGGATCCCGTCGGGCCGGTCACCAGCACCAGACCCCGCGGCAGGCGAGCCATCTCCTTACACACATCCGGCAGGCCTAGCTTGTCGATGTTGGGGATTTCCGAAGCCAACGCCCGCATCGCGCAGGCATAGGTGCCGCGATCCCGGTAGACGTTGACGCGGAAGCGACCGATCCCGCGCACGCCGTAGGAGCAGTCCAACTCCCAGTTTTGCTCCAGGTGTTTGCGCTGGGTGTTGTTCAACATGCTAAAGATGAGCCGCTGCACCTCCTCAGGGGTAAGGGGCTCGTGCTCCGTTGGCTGGAGTTCGCCGTTGATGCGGAAGTAGGGGGGCAAACCGGCGGAGATGTGGATGTCAGAACCGCCCCTGCGGACGATTTCTTCCATCAGGTCTTCGATCATTAGTTGTGGCATAGGGCTGGTGTCTCCAATCAGTAAGCTGGGTCAGTCTGTGTTCGACCTGGGAGTTGTCGATGAAAAACCGTTCTAAAGCTGGGCCAGAGGCAACCCTCTGGGACTCGTATAGGACTGTTATAATCAGCACCCTGGCGGCGTCAAGAGCTAGGCGGCTTGCCTAAAACTTCGGCGTCAGGCAGTAGGGACAATCCATCCACTCCACCTGCAGGGCGGCACCACAGTTGCGGCAGGTGCTAAGGGCCTTGGCACGAGCCTTTAACTCGGTTTCCAAGCCCTTGTCGGTGAGGATAACCCGATCGACCTCCTCCAACGTAGTCAGACCCTGCTTCACCAGCATCAAGCTGTAGGCCAGCAGCGTCTTCATGCCGCTTTCGACAGCCGCTTCCTTGATGACCTCGGTGGGAGCCCCCTTGTTGATCAACTCGGCCAGGCGGTCGTTCATGCGCATGAACTCGTACACCCCCACTCGGCCTTTGTAGCCTACGCCCCCGCATTTCTCGCAGATGGGCTTGCCGGTGGCTTTGCGCTGCTCTACTTCCTTGGGAGAGAGCTTGTTGGCCTTGTAGAAAGTCACCTGCTCGCTGTCGCCGCTGAGGCTGAGGCCATAGCGGGCCAGTTCTTCGGGGGTGGGGTGATACGGGATCCGACACTCGGTACATACTCGGCGCATCAAGCGCTGGGCCAGCACCCCCAACAGCGAGCTGGAGATCATGAACGGCTCGATCCCCATCTCCGTCAAGCGGGCGATAGCACCGGGGGCATCGTTGGTGTGCAGGGTGGTCAGCACCAGGTGGCCCGTGAGGGAGGCTTCGATGGCGGTTTTGGCCGTCTCGTGGTCGCGGGTCTCACCCACCAGGATCACGTCCGGGTCTTGCCGCAGGAAGGCGCGCAGGATCATGGCAAAGTCCATGCCCTTTTCGCGGATCACCTGTACCTGGGTGAGCCCCGGCAGGGAGTACTCGATGGGATCCTCGGCGGTGCTGATGTTGATGCCGGGATCGTTTAGCTCTGCCAGAGCTGAGTAGAGGGTAGTGGTTTTCCCGGATCCGGTGGGCCCGGTTACCAAGATCAAACCAAAGGGTCGCTTGACAACCTCCTTGAAGCTGGCCAGGGTCTCCGGGTCGGTGATCAGCTTGTCCAGGCCGAGCTGGGTGGCGGAGTTGTCCAAGATGCGCAGCACGATCTTCTCCCCATAGCGGGAGGGCAGGGTGCTGACGCGGAAGTCCACCTTGCGCCCTTTAAAGACCCGCCGAATCCGCCCGTCCTGGGGCAAGCGCCGCTCGGCAATGTTGAGGTTGGACATGATTTTGAAGCGGGCGGTAAGGGCGGGGACAACCTTTTTGGGAAAGTTCTCAAAAGCCTGCCGCAGCACCCCGTCCTTGCGGAAGCGGATGCGCAGGTATTCTTCTTGCGGCTCGATGTGGATGTCCGACGCCCCGTCCTGCAGTGCCTTAATCAGGATTTGGTTGGCCAATTTGATAATTGGGGCATCGTCTGCCGACTTGAGCTGCTGCTCCAGGGATCCCTCGCCGGCCTCATCGACGGCGACGTCCTCGATGCTGTCCAGGTCGATCTCGGCGGTATTGACCACCACCTCTTCTTCCTCTTGGGCGGCAGCCGCGTCGTTGATGCCCTTGATGGCCAGCAGCTCCGCCTGCGCGTCCATGTAGCGGTTGATCAGAACCTCGAAATCCCGCTGGGTGAAGACCCGCCGCTGCAGCTTCAGCCCCTGGATACGGAAGCGCCGCTGGATATCATCGAGCGCCTGCAAGTTATCCGGCTTAACCATTGCCACCAGCACTTGGTTGTCTTGGCGGCGGATGGGCAAGAACTTGTAGCGGTTGCAAATATCAAGGGGCAAGAGCGAGTCGATGAGCCCGCTCATCTCCGAGATCTCCACCGGCTCCAGATCGATGTCGAGGGAGGGGATCCCGTAGATGATTTTTAGCTCAAAGAGCTGCTGCCGCTTGTAGGCCCGCTCCAGGTCGGGGGTGATCTCTCTGCCAACAATCTCTTTGACCACCAGAGCTAGGGCCTTGCTGCCCCCTTCGCGATTGGCTTTGAGGGCGTTTTGGATGTCCTGGATTTGCTTGTCGTCGGCAAAGCCCAGCTCTTTTAGCTTGCGGCCAAAGGGGGTGATGCTGGTATTGGCAACAGCTAGGGCTTTACTAGGGGCGCTGCGACGGGTTAGAGGAAGAGGAAGGTCGTTCATGCTACTGGGGCCACCTAAGCTGTGCTCATATGATAATGGCTGCAGTTAACCTCTAGGAGCAACGGTAAAGACACGCAGAGCTGCGCCTGTCCTCCACAGCCTGACTAGGGAGGCAGGGAAAACCTCAAAGGACAAAGTTGGCTCAACGTGCTCAGGATTGATCTCTTGGAAATCGCCCATGCGGCTCTACGTTGAATCTTTCACGGTTCACAAGCGCTATGCCCTCACCCTCAGCCGCGGCACTCATACAGAGGCCACTCTGGCCTGGGTGCGGATCGAGCAGGAGAGGATTGAGGGCTGGGGGGAGGCCTGTCCCTTCTCGGTGAGCGATGACTGCCACCAGTCTGTGGACGATATCTTGATGGGTCTGGAGATGGCGCAGGGGATCCTGCGGCGCTATTCCCCCTGGGAGCGGCAGCTCATTGAGGCGGAACTGCTGCGGGCCGGGATCCCCTCGGCGGCGCGGGCGGCGGTGGACATGGCCCTGCACGATTGGATGGGCAAACGGCTGGGGATGCCGCTTTGGCAGTTGTGGGGACTGGATCGCTCCCGCATCCCACCCACCACTTTGACCATTGGCCTTTCTACTCCTCAGGCGGCCCGCCAGCGGGCCTTGGCCTGGATGGAACAGACCCAAGCGCGGGCCTTTAAGATCAAGCTGGGCAGCGACTTGGGGCTGATGGCCGATCAGAACATGCTGGTTGCTGTGCAGGAGGTGATCCCACTGGGATCCCTGATTACCGTGGATGCCAACGGCGCCTGGACGGTAGAACAGAGCTTGAGCATGAGCAATTGGCTGGCGGGGCAAGGGGTGAGCTACCTGGAGCAGCCCTTGGAGAGGGGACAGGAGGCGAAGCTGATCACCCTGTGGCACGAGTCGAAGCTGCCCATCTTTGTGGATGAAAGTTGTTTCGACAGCCGCGATATTCCTGCCCTAGCGGATCGCGTGCACGGCATTAACATCAAGCTGATGAAGTGCGGCGGCCTCAGCGAAGCCTGGCGCATGATCCACACCGCCAAAGCTTATGGGCTACAGGTAATGCTGGGCTGCTACAGCAACACCGCTCTGGGCAATACGGCGGCGGCTCACCTAGCGCCGCTGGTGGACTACCTGGACTTGGACAGCCACCTCAATCTCATCGACGATCCCTTTTCCGGAGCCCTGCTGCAGGAGGGCTGTCTTATCCCCACCGACCGACCGGGCTTAGGGGTAGAGCTGCGGGAGTAGGTACCGTGGAGCAGGTGGGATCCCTCTCCAGCCAAACTCGGGTGGCCATCCTGCTCCACGGCGGCCTGCTGGGGGAGCACGGCAAAACAGGGCTGGGGCTGCTGCGCTATGGGCCTTTTCCGGTGGCGGCGGTGATCGACCGGGAGCAGGCGGGGGGATCCCTGGCCCAGTTAACCGGCATTGCCCAGGATGTTCCCATCGTGGCCTCGGTGCAAGAGGCGCTGGTTTACAACCCCGAGGTGCTGGTGATTGGGATTGCCCCTTCCGGCGGCCAGTTGCCCCCAGCGTGGCGGGAGGAGCTCTGCCAAGCCCTGCAGGCCGGCCTATCTCTGGTGAATGGTCTCCACACGCCTCTGGCCGAGGATCCCCAATTGCGGCAGTGGCTGCAGCCGGGAGCCTGGATCTGGGACATTCGCCGCGAACCTCCTGGTCTTGGGGTAGGGAAAGGCCTGGCCCGTTCCCTCCCCTGCCGGCGGGTGCTGACCGTGGGTACCGACATGGCCGTGGGCAAAATGTCCACCAGCCTGGAACTGCACCGGGCCAGCCTGAAGCGCGGCCTGCGCTCCCGCTTTCTCGCTACCGGGCAGACCGGGATCCTCATCAGTGGCGATGGGGTGCCCCTAGATGCGGTGCGGGTGGACTACGCCAGCGGTGCCGTGGAGCAACTGGTGCTGCGCCACGGCCTTGACCATGACATTCTGCACATTGAAGGCCAGGGATCCCTGCTCAACCCCGCCTCTACAGCAACCCTGCCCCTGTTGCGGGGATCCCAGCCCACCCACTTGATCTTGGTACACCGGGCTGGCCAGACCCACATCAAAGGGATGGACTACGTACCCATCCCTCCCCTGCCCAAGGTCATCGAGCTGTACGAACAAGTGGCCAGAGCTGCCGGTGCCTTTGCCCCCGTGCCGGTGGTGGGGGTGGCCCTCAATACCTTTGGCTGGGAGGAGGAGGCTGCCCTGGCCCAGATCCGCCAGGTGGAAGCGGAGACCGGACGGCCCTGTACCGACGTGGTGCGCTTTGGGGCGGATCCCCTCTTGGACGCCATCCTGGCAGCCGGCTAACCCCACGGCTAATCCAGGCGTCTCAGAGAGAGCGGCGACGGGGATCCCCCCTGGCGGCGGTTTCGCTGTCGAGCACCTCCAGGAAGTCCATGGCGGCGCGGGCCAAAACTCCCGGCTCCCCCAGCGCTGCCCGCATGGCAGCATAGTCGGCCTGTAATTGGGCTCGGCGCTCCGGCTGAGTCAGCAGCTCCAGCGCCAGTTGGGCAATCCGCTCCGGCTGGGCCTCCTCCTGCAGCAGTTCCGGCACAATGGGGCGCATCAGCACCAAGTTGGGGGGAGACATAAAGGGCACCGACACCTTCAGCCAATGGCGGGCTAGCCAAAAGGTAATTGGGTTGAGGCGGTAGATCACCACCTGCGGGATCCCCAAAATAGCCGCCTCCAAGTTGACGGTGCCCGACTTGGCCAGCACCAGGTCAGCGGCGGCCAACAGCAGGTGATGCGCCTTTGGCGGGGAAGGGCGAGGCAAGACAAGGGTGAGATCGTCCAGTCCATAGCGGCGGGCAGCCTGAGCAACGGGGGCGGCAAAACGGGGCGAGGCCAGCGGCGCCCAAAACCGCACCTGGGGCAGGCGAGCCCGCAACAGCCGCGCTGCCTGGAGGAGGATGGGCAGAACGGAGCGCAGCTCTTGGCGACGGGAGGCGGGCAGCAGCGCCACCACCGTTGCCTCCTCAGGGATCCCTAGCTCAGCTCTGGCCTGAGCGCGACCGGGTACCCTCGCCAAAATATCCAGCAGGGGGTGGCCCACATAGCAAACCTGGGCGCCTGCTGCAGCGTAGTAGCGGGCTTCTTCTGGGAAGATGGCCACCATCAGTCGCATTTGCTGGGCTAGGCGGTAGGTGAGGCGGCTGTTGGGCGACCACACCCATTCCTGGGGGGCAATGTAGTAAACGGCAGGGATGCGCCACCGCTGCAGCAGGGGGACAAGGCGGCTGTTGACGCCGATGTAGTCCACCAAGATGGCCAAATCCGGCGGGTCCTGTGCCAGGAAGCGGCGGATCTTCCACTCTGTCCACAGGGCAGGGAGGACAAAGGGGAGGGCCTCGAGGATGCCGATGGAGCTAATCTCCGTAGTGCGGTGCAGCAGCCGGGCTCCGGCAGCGGCCATTTCCTCTCCCCCAACGGCCGTGATGCGCAGATGCGGACGCTGGCGCAGCAGCTCACGAATGAGATGGCCAGCCTGCAGATCCCCGGAGACTTCTCCGGTGCAGATAAACAGATGACTCACAGGTCGTCCTCTTCTCTGCCACGGCGCAAGGCGGGCAGAGGACCGCGCCGTTGGGGTTGGGAAAGGGAATCTTCCAAAAATTGCAGCAGATGGAGCAGGGATCCCGTCTCGTCTACCAGCTCTTTCCCCTGCAAGGAGCAGATGCTACACCCACCCTCGGTGCGGATGCTGCTGCGCAGAGTTTGCAGCGCTTTTTCCAGAGGCAAACCGGAACGGTAGAGCAGCCGGTAGGCCTGGCGCAAAGCTGGCAGGGATCCCTCCATTCCCTTGGCTCGCCGCAACCCCACCAAGTTGAGGCCGCGAATGCGGGCTGGGTGCCCCTCCACCAACATGTAGGGCGGCACGTCGCGATCCACCCGGCTCATGGCCCCCACCATGGCCAAGCGACCCACTCGGGTAAACTGGTGGATCCCGACCATACCGCCGATGCGCGCCTGTGACTCGATGTGGATGTGGCCGGCCAAGGCAACCGCGTTGGTAATCACCACTTGATTTTCGATAACGCAGTTGTGGGCGACGTGGACGTAGGCCATTAGCAGGTTGTGGTCGCCGACCACCGTCGCTTCCCCTTCGTTGGTGGCTCGGTTGATGGTGACGAACTCGCGGATGCGGTTGCCCCTGCCGATCACCACCTGGGAGGGCGCGCCGCTGTACTTCAGATCCTGAGGCTCTGTGCCCAGCACCGCCCCCGGAAAAATCTGGTTGTCCTCGCCAATATCTGTCCAGCCATCGATCACCACGTGGGCCCCCACCACCGTACGGGCGCCAATGCGCACATGCTCGCCGATAACCGCATAGGGGCCAACTTGCACCGTCTCGTGCAACTCAGCCTTCGGATGGATCACCGCCGTGGGATGAATCCGAACAGAGGAGTTGGGAGTGGATCCCGCTGAAGCCAACGAACTCATTTCTAACCTAGCCAGCAAATGTGGTTACGCTCCCAACCCTGCAATTAAGGCTTGCTCGGGGAGGACACAATCCTCCACCGCTCTGCTGCAAAACTCCGACCGGGAGATGAAAGCAGCACCTAACATGCCCCTATCCCAACACTTTAGCAGGGTCTTTCCGCGCCAAGTTGCTGCCGCTGGGCTCCTCCTCGATGGGGAAAACAGATGGCCACCCTCCACCTGCCCCGTGGTTGCGGAGCGCCAAAGGCCCTCTCCTGGCCGCTGTCGTCCCATCAATCCACTAAGGAGAACATCAGCTCCCCTTCGGTCACCAGGTGTCCCCCCACCTGGGCCCGACAAAACATCTTGCCGATGCGTTTTTGCCGGATGGTGAGCAAATCGGCCGAGAGCAGCAACTGATCCCCTGGCAGCACGGGGCGGCGGAAGCGAACGCCATCGATACCAGCAAAGAGAGCCAGCCGCCCAGCCACATCGGGCAACTTGGTCAACACGATCCCTCCCAACTGCGCCATGGCCTCGACGATCAGAACGCCGGGCATGATCGGTCGGTTGGGGAAGTGCCCCTGGAAAAAGGGCTCGTTGAAGGTGACGTTTTTCAGTCCCACCGCCCGTTGCCCTGGTTGATACTCCACCACGCGATCCACCAGCAGAAAAGGATGGCGATGGGGCAAGATCTCCAGGATTTGATCCGTTGTGAAAACGGGGGGAGCTGTTGCCAACTGAGCGGCTGCTTCAGCCGAGAGGAGAGGAGGAGGAGAGACGTCAGAGGACATGGCAAACCCACAGAGCTGGAAGACAAACCTTAAATCCTGGATGGGAGGGCCTCAAAGCAGAACCAAGACAGCAAGGAGGAATGCCGGCAGGCCGCGAGGAGCCTCTCGCCCACCTCAGGAACCAGGAGCCCCGTCAAGACAGAGGGAGAGGTTCCACCCCACCGAGGCGCCTGGGATCCCTTTCTTGTTCTTGAGCTGGGTCCGCCTGCACCCGCAGGGATCCACTCCTGAGCAACTGCTCGGCCAAACGGTGATGCAGGGCATGGCCTGCCCTGTAGGCCACAATGTGCCCCTGCAAGCGGCAGCCCAACAGGCTGAGATCTCCTAGTAAATCTATCAGCTTATGGCGCACCGGCTCATCTGGGTAGCGCAAGGGCCTCAGCCACTCGGTGGTAGTACAGACAATGGCGTTCTCCAGGCTGCCGCCTTGGATCAGCCCCTGTTGGCGGGCCAGCTCCGCATCCTGTTGGCGGGCAAAAGTGCGGGCCGGAGCAATGGATTGGACAAAATCCGCCCTGTTCTCCTGCCAGCTCAGCCACTGTTGGCGGATAGGGCAGTTGGCAAAGTCGATGCCATAGGTGAAGCGAGAGCCGGGGTAGGGCAGGGCGCTGACAAAGGCTTCCCCCGCCCAGACCGTGACTGGCTCCTGGATCACTCCCAGCAGGGCCGGCTGCTCCTGGGCCAGGATCCCAGCTTGGGCAATAGCCTCCACAAAGGGCAGGGCGGAGCCATCCAGGATCGGCAGCTCCGGCCCCTCCACCTCGATGCGGCAGTTGTCGATGCCCAGCACGTAAAGGGCAGCCAACAGGTGTTCCACTGTCTGCACTTGGACAGGGGGGGATCCCTGCTGCAGGCGGGTGCAGAGGGCAGCAGGAGTCAGGGATCCCAAGCGGGCCGGGATCTCAGGGGATCCCGGTTGATCCACCCGCACAAAGACCCGACCGCCGCCAGCAGGAGCCGGGTGGAGGCTACAGCGAACCGGTAGGCCAGTGTGCAGGCCGACCCCTTCTAGGGAGATAGAGCTGGCCAAGGTGTGCTGTTGGTCTCTCATCGTACTCCGCACCGCTACCGCAAACGCTCTTGGCCCTGGTCAAAAACACGGTAGTACAGCTCCCGATAGCCAACGCGCAGGCTGCTGCTGGCGTCTGCCAGTTTGGCCTTGCGACTGCCGTAGGCGCTAAACACCTCGTAGGTGTCTCCCTCGAAGAAAAAGGAGGAGACATCGGAAACCTCTTCGCCCCCCAGCAACTGCCAACGCCCCCCACGAAATCGCAGCCGGTAGCGAGCCTTGTCCAAGCTGCCGGAGGGGCGGTCGATGGTGGCGTCGATCCTACCCTCGTACTCCGGCGGCTCGGCTCCTGCTATGGGCCGCACCTCAACGGAAATATCGCGGTAGCGGCAATTGGGGCGGTTGCACAGGCGAATTGAGCGCATTGCCTCGGCAATCCCTTCCAGCCGCTGTCGCGCCTCTACCAGGGAGTCAACTGGAGAGGACAGAGCCACCTGAGCTGCCTCTGCTGCTGGGGAGAGCAACGCAGAATGGGCAGCCAATGCCGGCGATCCCCAGCAGCACCCCAACAGCACCAGACACATCCAGCTCAGCCAACAGCGGTAGGCGGATCCCATAGGCGCAATCTATGACAAGATCTAACTCCTCTACTCTAGGGGATCCTTATCTGCGATTCTGTCCCAAGGGATGCCGGCATTCTCCAACTGGGCTCAGGAGCGATTGGCGCAGGTACGCCTCGTGTTGGTGCGGCCAGCAGGGCCGCGCAATCTCGGGGCCATTGCCCGCGTGATGAAAAACATGGGCCTGCGGCAGTGGGTGTTGGTGGATCCCCAATGCGATCCCCTGGATGCAGAAGCAGTTACCATGGCCGTGCATGCGACGGACTTGCTCCACCAAGCCCGGCAGGTGCCAACCTTAGCCGAGGCCCTCCAGGGATGTGTGCAGGTATTCGGGACAGCAGGCCGCCGCGAGCCCTACCCCCCCGAATGGCAAATTCAGTCTCCCCGCCAGGCTTTCGCGGAGCTGCTGGCTGCCGGCCCTGCCGCTCTGGTGTTTGGCCCCGAAGATTGCGGCTTGAGCAACGAAGAGCTGGCCCTCTGCCATCGCCAGATCCAGATCCCCACCGATCCGGCCTACCCTTCCCTGAACTTGGCCCAGGCAGTGGGCATCTGTTGCTACGAACTGCGCACCCTCCTCTACCAAAATCTTCGCCCGCCGGTGGCTGGCTCTGGGAGCTCAAAGCCAGCTCCCTTCGAGCTGCTGGAGGGTTTTTTCAGCCACCTGGAGGCGCTGCTGCTGCACATTGGCTACCTGCACCCCCACACCGCTCGTCGCAAAATGCTCAAGTTTCGGGCCCTGTTTCACCGCGCCGGTCTGACAGTGGCTGAGGTGGCCCTGTTGCGCGGGATCCTGCGACAACTCCAGTGGAGCCAACAATCCTCTCATCGAGAACCCCCAAAAGAGGATCCTCATCTCACCGAGAGTGGATCTTAGCTGCCGCAGCCTCTAGCCGGCTGCCTCTGAAAACCAACCTCTGGGAACTGAGACAAGGGGATCCAGCTAGGTCTGGATGATCTCCCTGCGGCAAACTTGATTTGACGGAGAGAGTGACCATCGAATAGGGGCTGAGATTTCCTTGTCCTACAGCAGTTTGCGGGCTTGTAGGATAGGTCTCGTGTCCGTGGATATGTCCCGTTTTTAACGGAATCCTCACTCAACGAAGTCTCTCTCTTCATCAAGAGCGCTGAGAGAGTCCCACCTTCTATGGTCACTCGGCAGAGACAGAGATGGATCCCTAAATCCTGGCGTAAGTACAGCTTGAATAAGGTAGCAGACAAAGCTGGCACATTTTTCTGTTTCTATCGCTACTTGTCTTTCTGAAAACCTAACTACTATCCAGCCGCTTTCTGCAAAGAAATCGTCTCGCTGGCTATGTCTATTGTCATCTAGTGCATGATGTGGTACTCGCTGACCATTCTTCTGGTACCAAGGTTCGTCAACTTCAACATCGATAAGTAGAGTTCTATTGTTACTAGATACTTGTATTGCTATGTCGGGCGTATACGGAAAATCAAATCCTGGAACCTTTAGGGAGGATTGTTCAGCTAGAAACTTAACTGGAAGGTTTTCCATCTTTATTATCAAGGCTTCTCTCAGCCGGCGATCATACCTACCTGCGCGAGCACCCTGACCTAAGAAAGGTTGGCATAAATCTAGGGGTTGAAATATCAGACCATTTTCCCAGTTCCTTATGATTTGAGCTACCTTGTTTTGATATTCGCGACTATATTCTTCGACTTGTTGTTTGTAATCTGACTCTATGCGATCGCACTCTCTTCTCCAAAGGACAAGTCTCTCCTCATATCTTTTTTGTTCTTGAGGATAACTTTGCATTTTTCTCTCATATTCTTCCATTCTCTCTTCATAAGTCCAGGATTCGTATAAGAATTGGGCTAAGGTAGCCACGCCTGCAATCCCTGCCAAGATTAGAAAGAATGGCGCTTCAGCAATAATCAGCGCAATTAGGGCAGCAACTCCAGCTCCAGTTGACAGGGCAGCCTGGAGCTTGTCCATTACACGGGTTGGGATCTCTGGTAGTTGCGGCTTGACTGGTCGAGGGGGTAGTTGAGGCGGCTCAGGTTTTCTGGGGGGAGGGGGCAGTTCTGGCCCTCTCAGTTGCAGGCTGATAGGGGTAGGGAGAGCTATATAGGGATAGCAGTCTCTCCGCTCATATTTGAGGATGGGGTGGGGCTTCCAGCTCGGCGTGTGCATTGTATTTTACTTGACCTGGCACGTTGTCCCGTAATATGCCAGAGGCCACTTTTCCAGTCAATTCTCCCTGACGGCTGTAACAGCCTAGCCGCAAGGAATCCCCTGTTAATGAACGGCTCTGAAGATCTGCAGGCTGCCGTCCGGCTTCACCACCACCTTCTTCTTGCTTTTGGCTGTCGCGTAAGAGAAGACAATCTGACGTGGATTTAGGTTAGGCTTAGGCGTATCCACGGCTGTGTCCCGTCTTGCCGTGGATTCTAGTGAATGTTGCAGGACTACCGTGGATATCAGAATGCCCAAAAACCTTGCCAGTTAAGGCTTTGAGGGATTTAGGTGGATGTTGGCAAACTAGGCTTTGACGGAGAGAGTGGGATTCGAACCCACGGTGAGTTGCCCCACACAGCATTTCCAGTGCTGCG
>NZ_JANSIY010000017.1:0-26108 GCF_047462295.1 Synechococcus sp. H60.3
GAACTCAGAATCCTACCCCGACATGGGGTGTTCTACCTCGAGTGGGTGTATGCCAAATCTTCTCAGCCCCAACCCCTTGACCCAAGTGATCCGATGGCATAAATAGGCCGTGGGCTTGTGTTGAAGTTCCAGTTGGACTGGGATCTCAGGGCTCGCTCAGGGCCGGCGGGAGTTGTTGACATCCAAGGCCGGCCATTCCACCCGTTCCACCTGTGGCCGAAAGCCCAACCAAGGGCTGGCCAACTGGGCAAACCGCTCCGGATCCCCACTCACGTAGAAGCGGTGAGGTTCTGCCTGGGGCACAGTTGAGGGTCGGCGCAGGCCCCAGAGGCTGAGTTCGCGGGCCAGGGATCCCACCAGTGCCACGCCGGGATCCACCCGTCTGACCGAAGAGGGCAGCAAGGACTTCAGGAGAGGATCCAGCAGTGGGTAGTGGGTGCAGCCGTAGACAAGGGTGTCGATCCCCCGCTGCAGGAGCGGCTGCAAGTAGCGTTCGGCGGCTTGGCGCAGCTCGGGGCCGTCCGACTGGCCGGCTTCGATGAGGGGGACGAACTCCGGGCAGGCCTGCTCCCAGCACTGGACAGTCTGGGGAGAGCGCTTGGGATCCAGGGCGCTGTACTCTTGAATAGCCTTGGAGTAGGCGCGGCTTTTGACCGTGGCCGCCGTGGCAATGACCCCAATGCGGGATCCCTGGGCCAAGGCTGCCTGGGCGCCGGGCAGGATGAGGCCAAGGATGGGCAGGGCAAACTCCCGCTGCACTTGCTCCAAAGCCAGCGCCGAGCTGGTGTTGCAGGCCATCACCACCACTTTCACCGGCTGCGCCTGCATCCAGCGGAGGATCTGCCGCACAAAGGTCAAGATCTCCTCCGGGGAACGATCCCCGTAGGGCAGCCGGGCCGTGTCGGCAAAGTAGAGAAGGCGTTCCTGGGGCAAGCGACGGCGCAAGGCCCGCCAAACCGTCAACCCGCCCAAGCCACTGTCAAACACCCCAATTGGCCAACTGGGATCCGGATCTGAGCCCCACTCCCAACGCATGCTCCCTTCTCCTCAACACCTTGGCTGAAGCTGCTGTATCCTAGCCTGGGCGCGGCGCCCCCTTTCCTGCCCTTTCTAGCGCTTGCGCAAGAAGGTCTCGATGCCATCGGCAATGGCCCGCGCCAAGATGGCCTGGTATTCGGGGGCAGCCAGTTTCCGCCCCTCAGTGGGGTTGGTAACATACCCCAGCTCCAGCAGCACTGAGGGCATGCCCACGGGCGTTTCCCGCACCACAAAAAAGCGGGCCCGCCTCACCCCCCGATCTGCAGCACCGGTGGCTTGCACCAGGCTGCGGTGCAGGATGGTGGCCAGCTCGGCGCTGTCGGGCCGCAGGTAATAGGTCTCGATGCCGTGAACACTGGAGCGCTCCAGAGCATTGGCGTGGATGCTCACCAGCAGAGTGGCGTTGGCCTGCACGGCCCTATCCACCCGCGGCTGCAGCAACACCTCGCGGTCATCGGTGCGCGTCATCACCACCGTATACCCCCGCTCCTGCAACAATTGCCGAACCTGGTGGGAAACGGAGAGCACAATGTCTTTTTCCTGGATCCCACCTACCCCGATGGCACCGGGATCCCGTCCGCCGTGTCCCGGATCGATGGCGATGACCGTCCGGCCCAGGGGGGGAGGAGGGGAAGCTTGGGCAGGCGCCGGCGGCTGAGGGGTGGGCGGCGGTGCGTTGAGAGGCCGCAGCTCCAGGGTAATGCGTCGGGATCCCTGGCCAGGGTTGGGCTCAAAGACATTGAACTCTTCGGCAGGTTGCACCAGAATGCTGACCGTGCGGGCATCTTCCTGCACAAAGCGGATCCGCTGCACCGGTCCCCCGACCGGCAAGCCGGGATCCGGCAAGGACTCGGGCAGGCGTGCCGGGGCCACATTGATGCGGTAGCCACCGCTTTCGGGATCCCAGCCGGCCCGGTAGAACATGAACCCATCGGCGCTAATGATGAGCTGATTCCCCCGCAGCTCCACAGAGCGTAAGGTAGCCAGCGGCCCTTGGGCCTCGGTTGGGCTGACATCAGGCAGAAGGCTGGCCTGGGCAGCACCGCCAGCAGGCTGGATCCAGATTCCTCCCTGCTGCGGGTCGTAGCGGGCCTCCCAATCCCCACTGGAAGGATCCACATCCAACACCACGCGGGCAATGGTGGGCTCGAATTGCCCCACCCGCAGCCGCAAAACCCCCAGGCGGTTGACAGTATAGATCCGCTGGGTGAGGGCAGGGCTAAGGGTGGTGTTGAGAAAATCCACCACCACCCGATCCGGATCCAGGATGCGCCGCACCGTGGTGGAAGGGCTGCCCTGGGTGCGGATGAAGAAGCCTTCCGCCTGAGGGGAGATGGCCAAGATCTGATGGCCGGAACGGGCAGGTGGGGGAGGTAGCCCGGCATCGGGGCGGCGGGGCAGCGGTGGGGACGGTGAGATGGGATCCCTGGGGCCAGGCGCCGAGGGAAAAAGCGGTGCGGTGGGCGAGGGTTGGCCAGCCTGAAGGAATTGGACAGCCCAGCGGGAGGGGCTGGCAGTGAGCAGTTGCAGTTGGTCGAGGCTAAGGGGCTGATCCGGCTGCAGGTGCAGCACAAAGCGAGTGATGGTTGGGGTGAGCTGCCTGATCTCCAACGAGGTAACCCGTCCTGGAAAGGTCTGGGTTTGGGGCTCCCGTCCAAAAAGGGTGTTGGGAAAATCCAGCACTACCCTAGGAGGGTTTTGCAGCACAAACACAAAAGGCCGCACCTCTCCCTCGGTGTTGACCTCTAGCCACCCCCGCTGTGGGTCGTAGTGCCAACGGTCAATGCGAGACAGACCAGGAACAGGGGTTGGCTGCGCTTGAACAGGCAAGGGGGAAAACAAACCTGCCCCGGCTAAACCCAGTAGCAGCGTCGCTCCCCACAGGGCGCTCTGCCTAGACGGTTTGGGATCCCGTCTTCTCCCCAGCTTGCCCAATTCCCGCATGATCCTCCATCCACTCCAGCACACCTGCTGCCCTCAACTATACCAACCTCCCCCAGCAGCGACCCGAGAAGGAGCGCAATTTCGCCGGTGCTTGCCAGGCTGGGGATAATGGGTAAGGATCCTCGTCCTGCCGCCGCCTTGCTCTGGGAAGTAACTGGCAATGCCCGCCTTCCCCGATCCCCTCGCCCTGGCCCGCGCTGGGAACGGCCAAGCAATTGTGCGAGTTGTTCGGCTGGAGCTGCTGCGACGGGGCTGGCCTGCGCAAGTACATTTTGCTGACAACACCCTGCACATCCACCTGCTGGGATCCCTGCCCCAAGGCCTCTCGCCGCCAGGGGTTGCGGCTCAACTGTTTTTAATGGTGAAGCAACTGCGGATTCCACGCCTCGAGCAATTGGAAATCCGCGCTTTCCGCGGCTCCCAGTTGCTTTGGCAGCACAGCCTGCGCCTAGGATCCCAGCCGCGTTGGGATCGCTTTTCTTTTGATAGCTGGACAGTCAACCTCTGGACCTATCCGGCTGCAGTGGTGGTGGCCCTGCTGGTAAACAACATTGCGCTATTGCAGGTGCTACATCTCCCTTGGCACATTTGGATTCACGAGCTGGGCCATGCCACAATTGCCTGGTGGAGTGGGCATCGCGCTTTGCCCTTACCGTTTGGCTGGACCAGCATCAGTTCCCAAAGGGATCCCTTTGTGTACTTTGGGATCCTCTTTTTATTGGCTTTGCTCTTCAAGTCGGCTCGCGAGGAGCGGATCCGATGGCTGCAGCCATTGGCTATTGTTCTTGCTCTGCTGCAGTTTTATATGACCTGGCTCATGCCCAATCGCACCAAAGAAATGCTCATTACCTTTGGCGGTGTAGGCGGTGAGTTTTACATCAGCACCTTCTTAATAGCCTGCTTTTATCTTCGCTTGCCAGACCGCTGGCGGTGGGACTTTTGGCGATTCGTCGTTCTGGGAGTTGCAGCCAGCAGCCTCTGGAGAAGCTTTTGGCAATGGCATAGAATTCAAAAAGGGCTAGCTTCAATTCCGTGGGGAACTCTGCTGGGTGGCCAAGGGGATGCTGGTGGGGATATGAACCGCTTGGTTGATGATTTTGGCTGGAGTGCCGACCAAATTATCCAGACCTACAAATGGTTAGGGAACTTGTGCGTTTTGTTGATATTGTGCTTGTATGTCATATTTTTATTGCAAATGAACGATGAGATTTGGCTAAACCTACAAGCAAGGCTCATCCTCTGGGCTGATGCTCTTTTTAGGCGAAGCAAACGCCACTGAGGTAAGGCGGAGCAGGCCCCTACCGGCAGCTTCGCGTTCTAGGTTAGAATCTCAGACAATTAAGATGGCTGGGGAGGACACCAGAAAAGATTGCGGCTGGAAACTCCCAGAGAATGGAGGATCTCCCTCATGATCCCTGTGCAGTACTGCCAATGCTGGGGATCCGCACACATGCGGTCGGGGTTGAACTCCATATCGCAGTGGATGACATTGGGGATCCCGGCAAACTCATCCGAAGACTGGGGGGAAATGATGAGGAGCAGAAAGGGTTTGCCCTTGCGCTTGGCCGACAATTTATCCATCAAGTCGATCACTGCGCCCCGCTGACAGCCGCCTGTGCGAACAAACAAGATCTTGTCTGCCTTTTCCAAAACATGTAGAAAACGCTTGGCACGGGCTGTGTAGCGGGTTCGCATCCGCTCGTAGATGGGGCTCATGTCCCACAAGGGATCTTCCCCTTCTTCCAGCTCATGGCCAAAAGATAGGCCTGTCCACTTGCTGTGATAAATGCGGCGATCTGCAGGGCTGTAGCGCAAGTATTGGGGATCCCACATGCCCTGAAAATCGTGGTGGATCATATCGGCCACATCCGCTAGGTTGCTGGTGCGGGTCAAATCAAAAGGAAATGCAGGCCCGTCGTATTCCAACTTGTAGAGCAGCATTCGCACTGCACAGCGATCCCCCAGGGGAACAACAGCAACGCGATGAATATCAGATAAGGCGCATGTGTATTCCAATAGCATGACCGAGTTGGGAGCGGCCTTGACCCGGCTTTCTAACCCCCCTTCTCCAATCATCAACGTGCGGAAAGGAGCATCGCGATAGAGGGGATCCTCATAAACCCCTGGTGGCAGAGCTCTGAGGGCAGCCCGCACTTCCTTCCACATGGGGTGGATGTTGTACTCGTGATTGCTCCGATTGATCACGCACAGGCGAGGCCTGGGATCAGAAGAGCCTTTTGAAGATCCACTGAGCTTGAGCAGGATCAGGGATCCATCCTCGAAGATCGTTTCTACTGCTTCTGCGGAAAAGAACTGAGCTATTGGGGAGAAGATGAGGTCGGCATCTGCAGGAATGGAGAGGGTGGTTTGAACCGAACTGTCCTCTTGTATGGAAAGTAAATGTAGGGTCTTGTCTCCTATCCTTGCATCGCTTCTGCCAATATACAGTCCCGGCTGCAGGCGTGATTTTTGGAAAGCAGTCTGCAAAGATTGCCAAGTCGGCGCAAGGGTATAAGGGTAGGGGGTTATATTCACGATGCGAAATTGATCTCTGCCTATTTCTGCAGCTACCCAAAAGCCATTGCCGTCTTCAAAAATGATTCGTTCTGCAGTGGATTGAGCCAGCTTTCCACGAGCCGACAGAACTTGGCCGGGCTCGAAGAGCGAGAGATCGATGGTCTCAAACATGACCTGATGTCCCCTGGAATTGGGGTGAGCGGGGTCAAAAGCAAGGTCTGGTTTCCAGCGGCCCTGGCCATCGTCTAGGATGGGCAGCCAATTGAACACAGGGCATCCCCAACCGAGCATCTTTTGCTGAGTTTCCTGCAGAAGCAGATGCTGTTCTGGACCATAGTCGCCGTGAGGATAGACCCCTGCCAAGATGGGCAAAGCGCCTATATTTTGAATCTTCTCAATCAGGCGTCGCAGGCCGTTTTCAAACCGCCTTTGGACGGCACGTCGATGCTCCGGCAGAGCCGTGGCCAAGCCCTCATTTCCCAACGACAAGGCCACAATTACCACGTCCGGTTGTTCGGGAACGACAACTTGATCAAACCGTGCCAGCGTTCGGCTGACCGTAGCCCCCAATTCCGAGAGATTACGCACCCGATGGCCGTAGCGCTCCCGCAAGGCTTTCTGCAACAGCCAGGCCCAACCTCGCAATAGCCAGGCGCTGCACCCCAGGGCAACGGAGCTACCCAAAACAACTATCTTCAGTCCCGGCAAATCTTCAGGCTCAGGCTCAAGAATAGGGGTGGCAAAATAGCCGTAAGGACAGGAAGGGATCCGGCCAAACTCGCCATCTTCCACGATCAAAACTGATGGCAAAGGCTGAGGCTCAAGCGGCACCCAGCGATTCCTATCGGCAGCTTCCCAAATAACTTCGCCATCGGCCTGAACGCGCAGATATCGGTACTCCACTCGAGGGGTCTCTTGAGGCCACTCCCCGGAGGATAGGGGGCCAGAAGTGCCATCTGCCAGGCCTAATGGCAACTCCACCCACCAGAGCGGATAACAAGCGGGATCCGTCTGCAGCCAAACACAGCGGCTCGGATCCCAGGCGCCCAACCGAGGGCTGGATCCCACCAGGGCAATTCGATCACCGGGCTGAGTGGTGGCGCGAACTTGGAAACGATACATTTTTTTGGAAGTTTTTGGAGGAGGGGGAGAGGAACTTCTCCGGACTTGCCGGTAAACAGACATACTCAAGCAGTCGGCTTACTACCCTGCCGGCAACTTGCAAGAGAAAGCAGAGGCTGGGATCCAGTTCCGCCTCATCTGTCTTAGTCCTGACTTTGCTTTTAAAGAGAAATTCTGAAATCCGGAAACAGAAAATGACGGAAAGTCAGAAAAAGAGCCTCGGCTCAAAAGTAAGGCTATTAAGCCAGGATGTTTGCAGTAAAGAGTAGACTGAACTTTAGCCTGAATTTAACATACTGCCCAAGGATTGTCTGTTTTCTAGAGCACCTTTAGACAGTTTCTGGAGTGCAAGTTTCCAATCGTCGCTGGGGCAAAATCACCTCAAAGGTGGATCCCTGCCCCACCTTGCTCTCAACCCGCACCTGTCCCCGGTGCTGCTCGGTAATGCTTTTGACAATGGCCAGCCCCAAACCTGAGCCCGACCGCCGATTGGGATCCCCGCTGCGGGCCGGATCCACCCGGTAGAAACGGTCGAACAGGTGGGGCAGTGCCTGGGGTGGGATCCCCGGCCCGGTATCTTGCACCTGCAGCACCAGTTCTGGGGATCCGGAGCGCAGCCGCTGTTTTAGCCGCACCTGCACCTCGCCGCCGGGGGGGGTGTGGAGAAGGGCGTTTTCGATTAGGTTGGTGAACAGGCGGGCCAGTTGCTCTTCATCTCCCCAAAAGGCAAAGGGATCCCCTCCCGTCTCCTCTGGGGGGGCGGCCATATCCAGCTTTAGACGGATCCCTTTTTGGTTGGCCAAGCCCTGCAACTCTTCCACCACCTGCAGCAGCAGAGCATCCAGGGCACAGCAGCGGGGCTGGAAAGGCACCATGCCGCTGTCGTGGCGGGCCAGAAACAGCAGGTCGTCCACCAGCCGGCCCAGCCGCAGGCACAGCCGCTCCACCATCTGCCAGCGCTGGCGGGTGTCGGCATCCAATTGGGAGTCTGCCAAAGCCACCTGTACCGTGGTCTGGATGCTGGCCAAGGGGCTGCGCAGCTCGTGGGAGGCATCGGCGGTAAATTGCTTGAGCTGCTGGTAAGACTGGCGGATGGGCTGCATGGCCAAACCGGAGAGCAGCCAGCCGATTCCTCCTACACAGGCCAAACTGGCCGCTACCCAGAGGCTGAGATCCCGAATGAGCTGGCGTGTCGGCTTGCTCACCTCAAACCAGGGGTGGCTGACCCGCAAATACCCCAGCAGCTTCCCACTGGCCAGGATCGGCTCGGTGAACTGGCGCAGCCAATACCCAGGCGCGATGCGGGCGGTGTGCAGGGATCCCTCCGTCAGCAGGGGGGCAGGGATGCCGCCGGGCACGGTGGACCAGATGAGGGATCCCTGGGGATCAAACCACTCCAGGTCGATGTGGTCGTCTGCTAGGGTGCTGGGATCATCCCGAAAGCTGGCTTCCAAGCTGTGGCGGACCTGCTGCGGGTTCAAGAGGCTCTCGTCCACCACCAGGGAGCGCTCGACAATTTCCACCACATGGCCCAGCGTGTCGTCCACCCGCTCAATCAGGGTTGACTGCACATACCAGTAGAAGCTGCCGGCAAACAGCAACAAAAACACCCCCGTTACCACCGTGTACCAGAGGGCCAGCCACCGCCGCGTTGCCTGGAACATGGGGTTGCATGGGAAGGGGAGAGGTTAGCTGTGGACACGAGGCTCGGGGTGAAGGGTGGAGAGGATCTCGGCTTCCACCTGCAGCAAAGCGTCCAGCCGCTCCTGCACCGGCTCGGCGGGGAACTGTTCTAGCGCCAGATCCAAATACAACTGCCAGTGCCGCTCTTCAGCCGCCGCCAGCCAGAGGTAAAACTGCCGCAGCTCCGGGTCGGGGACGTGGATCCCCAGCAGGCCTAGGCGTTCGTGGCTGCGGGCCTCGATGATGGCGGCCACTAGCAGTGCATCCAAGAGATGCTCCGGCTCGGAGCGGCGTAGGTGCTGGTTGAGGCGGCTGGCATAGGGAGCAGCCGAGAGGGGCTTGATCGGGATCCCCAGCCGTTGCAGGTGCCGGTGAACCCGCTCAAAGTGCTGCAGCTCCTCCCGCGCCAGTGGTGAAAGGGCTTCCACCAGCCGCCCGTTGGCCGGGTAGCGAAACAGCAAACTGAGGGCATTGCCCGCTGCTTTCTTCTCGCAGTTGGCGTGATCTAGCAAAATCAGGTCGAGGTGGCGAATGGCCTGCTCGATCCAGGCCGCGGAAGTTGGCGAGGCCAGTTGTAGCGTCGGCACAGGGTCAGAAGAGGTTGCAGGGATCAACAGCTTCCAAGTT
The DNA here is from genome assembly GCF_047462295.1 of Synechococcus sp. H60.3. Taxonomy (NCBI): domain Bacteria; kingdom Bacillati; phylum Cyanobacteriota; class Cyanophyceae; order Synechococcales; family Synechococcaceae; genus Synechococcus; species Synechococcus sp. H60.3. The sequence goes on from NZ_JANSIY010000017.1 coordinate 8,932, forward strand.
GACCCATCCCGCCCGCTGCGGGAGCAGGGAACGGAACTGGGTCAATCGGATCTTAGCCTTGCCAGCGTACCCCTTTCTGCTAACTCCTAGATCCCGTCTGATGCTCTGGCAGCAGTTGTCCTTATCCCCGGCCCCTCTCCCAGAGGGAGTCAGCCCAAGCGCTCCGCGCCGCTCACGCGACCACCCCCAGCCCCTCTCCCAGAGGGAGCCAGCCCTCACCCCCAGCCCCTCTCCCAGAGGGAGAGGGGAGTTGCACTGCTGCCGAGCACAACTTTATTGCCTTGCTTGGGTCTTGCAGGGCTTTTTCAGTGATTCAAAGCCAAGGTTTTCCCTGCTACGACTGCTGCCATCTCCTGCAACAGATCCTCGGTCTCCTCCCAGCCGATGCAGCCGTCGGTGATGGAAACGCCGTACTTGAGTGGTGCCCCTTCCTGCCAGGTTTGCTTGCCTGGGTTGAGGTTGCTCTCCAGCATCAGCCCCATCAAGGCCCGCTGCCCTGCTTGGTACTGCCGCAGCACTGCCCGACAGACGGCTCCCTGCTGGCGGTAGTCTTTGTGGGAGTTGTCGTGGGAGCAGTCCACCATCACCGAGCGCGGGATCCCTTGATCCTTCATCAGCAGCGCCGCCCGCGCCACATCTTCCGGGCCGTAGTTGGTCTTGCCGCCGCCGCCGCGCAACACAATGTGCCGGTCTGGGTTGCCGGTGGTTTTCACCAGAGCCGTCATGCCGTCTTGGCCGATGCCCAGAAAACTGTGGGGGTGACTGGCGGAGAGAATGGCGTTGAGGGCAATTTCCAGCCGCCCGTCGGTGCCATTTTTGAAGCCCACGGGCATAGAGAGGCCACTGGCCATTTCCCGGTGGGTCTGGCTTTCGATGGTTCGGGCGCCGATGGCCGCCCAGCTCACCAGGTCTGCGGTGTATTGGGGAGTTACCGGATCCAACATTTCTGTGGCACAGGGCAAGCCCAGCTCGTTGATCTGCAATAGGATGGAACGGGCCAGTTGCAAGCCAGTGGCAATATCGCAGGAGCCGTCCAGGTGGGGATCATTAATGAGGCCCTTCCAGCCCACTGTGGTGCGCGGCTTCTCAAAATAGGTGCGCATCACAATCACCAGGTGCTCGCGGGTTCGATCGGCCACCCGCTTGAGGCGGTGGGCATACTCCAAGGCCGCTTCGGGATCGTGGATGGAACAGGGGCCGACAATCACCACCAAGCGATGGAGATCCCGCCCGTGGATGATGTCGCGGATGGCTTGCCGCGTGGAGAGCACCACTTGGGCTGCCGTTTCCGTCAGCGGCAGCTTGGCCTTGACAGCAGCAGGGGCAATCAAGGGAGTCACCTCTTGGATGTTGCAGTTGTCGGTTTGGGGGGGCATAGAACTGTCCTTCATCGTGGGCAAGATTGTGTGCAAGGGATGGGAAGTGAGGGAATGGAGCATCGAGCCATCAAAAAAGCCCTGGCACTGGGCTCAGGGCTTCAGGACTGACTCGGGTAAACTAGGCTCTATGGTTTACGCGTCACCCTTCCGCCCTGGTCGTTGCCAGGGAAAGCTAAAGTAGCCAAAAAAGGGAGCGCGCCAGGTCATCTTCAGGGGAAGGAACTCGGAATCTGTACGAGATGAGTATAGCGGAAGTATACCCAAAAAGAAACTGGATTTACCAAGACGGGTTCAGGTTCTGGGTCGCTCCCAGGGTTCCCAGGCGCAGCCCAGAGGACGGTTTTCTCCCACCCAGATCAAGAAGCTTGCCCGCTCCGTAGCCATCACTCTGCGACGCTGTTGCAAGCGGGGCGAGGAGAAAAGCTTCAGGGCGGTGAGGGACTTCTTTCCGCTGCCTCAGCCCGACAAGGTCGCAGCGGCGAAAGCCCCGCAAGCCCGGTGGAAATCAAGAAAGTCAGCAGAACTCTGGGCTTCTGTCCTAGGAAACAGTTTTCAGAAGGATCTAGCCCGGACGGCAGCCGCTTCCTGGATTACCTCGTCTCCAGGCTGTAGCCCACTGTGGATCTCCACCTGATCCCCATAGCGGGATCCCACCACCACGGGCGTAAACAGCGGCTTGCCGTCCACCAGCCGGTACACGCCCGTAAGGCCGAACTGTTCTACCAGGCTTGCTTGGGGCAGGAGCAGGGCTTGGCGGGTTTCTCCTGCCAACTTCAGACGGCCCAGCATGCCCGGCATTGCTCCGGGGAGCGGGGGAATCTCCACCTTCACCTCCACCGTTCTTGAGCTGGGGTCGGCGCTGGGGATGATTTGGCGGATGGTTCCCTCCACGGTTTGGTTGAGGCTGTCGATGCTGATGGGCACCGCTTGTCCCACCCGGATTTGGCCGGCCAGGGATTCGGGCAAGGCCACGGAAAACCGCAGCCGCTCGCTGCTTTCTAGCTCCACAATCGGCTGGCCCGGCCCCGCCAAAGCCCCTACCTCCACATACTTGCGGGTGACGACGCCGGCAAAGGGGGCAACCAGGGTTCCGTAGGCAAGGTTGGCTTGGGTTTGCGCCACCCCTGCCTGGGCCTGGGCCATGGCTGCCTGCACCTCAGGGATCCGGCTTTCCGCCTGGGCAAGCTGGGCCCGTGCTTGGGTCAATCCCTGTTCGGCCTGCTGGATCCCGGCCTCGAGCTGGGCCAGGCGGCCCAGGAGCACGGCTACCCGCGTATTGGCCTGATCCACCTGGGCTTGGGCCACGGCTCCTTCGGCGTGCAGCTTCTGCATCCGCTCTTGGTGCAAACGGGCCTCCTGCAGCTCCGCTTCCGCCTGCTGCTTCTGGGCTTGCACCTGGCGCAAGGCTTCTTCCGCTCCCCTCACCCCCGCCTGGGCGGCCAGAAGGCCTGCTTGGGCCTGCTGCAGTTGCGCCTCAGCCTGTTGCCGCTGGGCTTGGGCCTGTTGCTGGGCGGCTTGCACATCGCTGATATCCAGGCGGGCAATCAGGGATCCAGCCGCCACCCGCTGCCCCTCCTGAACCGGCAGCTCCACGACTCGGCCCACGATGCGGCTGCTGAGGGGGGTGCGCTCCACGGCCTCTAGGCTGCCCACCAGGATCCGCTCTTGGCTGATTTCCCGTGGCTTGACCTCCAGCGTGGTCAGTGGGGCGGCCTCGGTGGCTTCCAGGGACCCTGTCCCGCCGACGCGACCGGCAACCTCCAAAGCTGCCCCCCCTTGGCCGGGCCGGCCTTGGGATCCCAGCAGCCAGCCGCCCAGCCCCCCTAGCGAGAGGAAGAGCAGCGCCCAGCCCAGGTGGCCCCAGCTCCAGCCGGAAAACGTTTGTTGTTGCAACCTGCCGACTTGAGTTTTCATAGCGCAAGTGTCCGGCGTAACTTGAGCGTGACGAGAAAATCGGAACTTTTCTAAGGGGAGACCAAATCTCCCAATGGCTTGGAGATGGGCTCTATCAGAGAGAGCCCCACCCCCTGCAAACTGAGGCGCTCAAACCAAGGCACCGCCCACCCCCAGCGCATCTTGGCCAGGAAATAGTGCTCAAAGGCGGACTTGAGCCAACTGACCCATGGCCCTTGTACGGCCAGGGCGCGGCGGCGGCGCCCCAGCACCGGCAAGACAGGATCCGCCAAAAAGAGAATGCCCGTATCGCCGAAGTCGGCAAAGCAGATGGCTTCCAGCGTCGGGCTCACGGGTTCCCCCCGCAGGGCTCCCAGGCGCAGGGCGATATTGTGCGCCACCGCCATCCCCATCGCCTCGGTCATCTGGCCGGTTTTGGGCACTCCCACCGGCAAAGGGGTTGTCTCGGAAGGGGCTAGCTGGGTCACCACGCCCACCGCATAGAAGCTATCGAAGTCGGGATGCTGGTAGGTGGAAGTTACCGGCAGGAAACCGCGGGCGTCCGTCAGGCCGGGGACTTCCCGCAGGAACTGGGCTCCCCGGAAGGGCGGCAGCAGCATGGCGTAGGCAAAAGGGATCCGCTCCCCTTCTGCCAGCACGATTTCCCCCTCTTCGACACGGGCAATGGCAGTATTGGCCAAAACCCGGATCTGCCGCTGGGCCAGCAGCCGTTTCACCAGCTCCTCGGCCCCCGCCATGCCGCCAATCCCGAAATGGCCAGCATAGGGCTCCGGCGTGATGAAGGTGATGGGCACCTGCTCCCGCAGCCCTCTTTTTCGCAACTGCCCCTCGGCCAGCAAGACAAACTCATAGGCCGGCCCAAAACAACTGGCCCCCGGCACCGCTCCCACCACCAGCGGCCCCGGCTGGCGGAGAAACTCTGCCCACGCCTTCTGAGCTAGCAAAGCATGGTGCGGCGTGCACACCGACTGGGTAAACCCCTGTTCCGGCCCCAGACCTGGGATGGCGTCCAAGGCCAACTCCGCTCCCGTGGCCACCACCAAGTAGTCGTAGGCCAGAGGCTCCCCGTTAACCCGCAGGGTGCGCTTTGGCGGCTGCAAGTCGGTTACCGTGCCCTGGATAAATTCAATCCCCTTCCTCTCCAGCCGCTGCGGCAGCTCCACCTGAATGTCCGCCAGCCGCTTCAGGCCCAGCGCCACCCACGGCAGAGAAGGGGTAAACGTAAACTTTGGAGTATTGCTGACTACAGTTACCTGGTGGGATCCCTGCGGCAAAAGATGCCGCAGCTCGTAGGCAGTAGGCAGCCCTCCCAGCCCAGCCCCAATGACGACGACGCGAGCCATCAAAACTGCTCCCCCTCTTTTCTGAACTTGATGAAAAAAACCTGCGGCCAGAAGCCGATCCCAAGAGCGCCCTCCTTCACACCCACCAGGGCAGACTCCCCGTTCGCGGATCGACATCCAACCAGGGAGAGAGCCAGATCCACCCCTCCCGCACCTCCACCCGCACCAGTTTCAGAGGCAGCGCTGCCGGCCCTCGAATCACCGAGCCATCAGCCGCATAGCGGGATCCGTGACAAGGACACTGGAACTCTTCGGCCAGCGGGTTCCATGGGAAGGTGCAGCCCAGGTGGGTACAGTTGTTCACCAGCCCTTGCTCGTCCAGCTTCCCCCCCTCCCTAACGGTGAGGTAGGTGGGCTCCCCCGCCAGACCCGCCACCAGCGCCCGCGTCCCAGGCGGCTCTGCCAAGATCTGCTCCGCCGGGATCGGGTTCCCCAGCTTGTCTTTGGCCAGGGCCGATCCATTGGCGGATCCCTCCGCCGGCGGGATGAGATAGCGGCCCAGCGGGTAGAGCACCGAACCCGCCACCGCCGCCAGCGCCGAGCCGGTCAGGAAGTTGAGAAAACGGCGCCGCGACAGCGGCGGCTCTTCAAACGGAACCAAGGCAGCGTCCATAGAAATCAACTCCTTGGTAACCCTCTCCTATTGTTATTTTGACAAACTATATAACCATATGTCGATAAAATATGTCGATAAAAAGTGGAGAGAAGATTTGGTTCTCCTCCTTGCCTGGGGACAAGGGGTTATCGAGCAGGTTCCTCTGCTTCGGGAATGAACACGGCGTACATGCCCCGCAGGTCTCCCACCTTGAAGTCGTAGGCCCGGTCTTGGGGGTACTTGCTGACAATGAAGGCCGGTCGCGAGTCCTTGGGCCCATGACAGGCCAGGCAGCTAGCCTCGACGTTGATGCGGCGGTAGTAGCGAATGCCCCTCTGGCCAGCCAGCACTTCCCGCTCCCAAAAGCCAATGAGCTCCGGATCCCGCTGGAAACGGGCCAGGGCCATCGTGGCGTGTAGATTGTCGGGGGCGTGCTCCGGGTTACGGTACTTTTGGGCAATTTGCTTAACTTGCCAGCCATTCTCCTGGGCCAGGGCCTGTGCCTGCACCGCCACGGGGCGACAAACCTGTTTGAAGGTCTCGGCATCCACCGCCGCAGGCGGGGATCCGGCCAAGCTGGCCGCCAGGCCCCGCCGCAGTTGATCCAGGTATTCTACGGACTCCACCGCTTTGGCCAGTTGGGCGGGATCCGGCTGGGCCAGGGCGGCGGCAGCGCCCCAGCCCAAGCTGCCCAAGGCCACCGCCAGCAAGAGCCATCTTCTCAGGTATGTCCACATCGTCTTGTCTCCTTCTCGAAGGGTGGATGTCAAAAAGTTTCTCTACGGGTGGGATGGCTGGTGCTCCAGAGCCGGCTTGGCTTTGGCAAGGCGGATTTGCTCCCCGTAGAACCAGATGGGAATGACCACCAAGGTCAAGGCGGAAGAGGTCAACATCCCCGTCAACAGCGTCCAGGCCAAGCCCGACCACACCGGGTCGGACAAGATGGGCACCGTGCCCAGCATGGTGGTGATGCTGGTCAGCAAAATCGGACGAAAGCGAACGGCCCCGGCTGCCACAATGGCTTTTTCCAGGCTGACCCCCTGGGCCCGCTGATCGGCGATAAACTCCAGCAAGACGATGGCGTTGCGCACCACGATCCCCGCCAAGGCGATCACCCCAATCATGGCCGTGGCGCTGAAGTACACTCCGTTGAGGCTAAAACCCACCAGGATGCCGATGAGGGCCAGGGGAATGCTGCCCAAGATGATCAGCGGAACCTTGAAGCTGCGGAACTGGCCCACCAGGATGAGGTAAATCAACAAAATGGCTACCAACATCGCGAGGCCCAGATCCCGGAACACGTCCAGGGTCAGCTTCCATTCCCCATCCCACTGGATCCAAAAGCCCTTGGGGAGGGGATGCCGCCAGAAATAGGCTATTTGATCCAAGACTGCATAGACCGAGGAGCGGCGGGCCATCTCGCCCATTACGTAGGCCACGGGCCGCTGGTCTTTATGGAAGATGGGCTCGTCGGCCACCGTGGGCACCCACTCCACCAGCTCCGACAGGGGAACCAGGGATCCCGTCGGCGTCGGCAGTTGAATGCGGTTGAGATCCTCCAGGCTTTGCCGGGCCGACGGCTCGAGGCGGACATGGATCCCCACGGGTGTCAGCTCCCCGGGCAGTTGCAGGATGCTGACGGTGGATCCCCGCAGGGCCAAGCTCAAGGTCTGGGAGACCTCCGCCGTGGTCAGGCCGACGCGGTTGGCCCGCTCCGGATCCACCTTCAGGGTCAACTGGGGAATGGGGTTTTTCACCGAGTCGTCGATGTCCACCACGCCCTCCGTCTCGCCAAACACCTGGCGCACCTGCTTGGCCAACTGCCGCAGTTGGGCGTAGTCGGGGCCATAGATTTCTGCCAGCAGGGTAGACCGCACGGGCGGCCCAGGTGGATCTTCCACCAGCTTGACGATGGCGTTGTGCCGCTCCGCCACCTCTTGCATAGCAGGCCGTAGGCGCAGCACGATCCCTTCCGAGTCGATCCGACGGGCTTCCGGCTGGCTGAGGTGGACGCGGATGTCGGCCACATCCTCGCCCTCGCGGCGGTAGGATCCCCGCAGCAGGCCGTTGAAGTCCACCGGCGCCCCCGTACCGACGTAGGTTTCAAAGCTAAACACCTCGGCATCCTGCTTGAGCACCTCCTCCAGCTCGCGGGCTACAGCGTCGGTAGCGGCCAGCTCCGTCCCCCGCGGCATATCCAACTGCACTAGGAAGGTGTCCTTGTCCGCCTTGGGCAGCATGCGAAACTTTACCACCTGGGTCAGGGGCAGGAGAAAGCTGGCCAAGAACAGGCCAGTGACCACCCCAATCAGCAGACGCCGCCGGAAGGCCGACTCCAGCAGCGGCTGCATCAGGCGGCGGTAGAGCCGATACAGGCGCGTTTCTTCCAGAGCGAGCTGGGGTGGAGAGGCCTCGGTGGAGGGCTTGAGGCGAATCCAGCGGGCCGCCAGAAAGGGGGTAACCGTCAGGGCCAGCGTTGTGCTGATGATCATCGCCACCGGCACATTAAAGGGGATCGGCCCCATGTAGGGCCCCATCATCCCCGTGACAAAGCGCATGGGCAGGAAGGCCAAAATGACCGTGATGGTGGAGAGAATAACCGGCACACCCAATTCCTCCACCGCGGCAATCGCCTCCTCCACCTTCTCGCGAAAGTTCATGCCGGGGCGCAGCTCAAAGCGACGGTGGATATTCTCCGTAACGGCGATGGCGTCGTCCACCAAGGTGCCCAGGGCCAGGATCAGGGCAAAGAGGGTGATGCGGTTAATGGTTTGGCCGGCAACCCAGCCCACGCCCAGCGTGCCGGCCAAAGTTAACGGGATTACAAAAGCCACAATGGCCGCCTCCCGCCAGCCCAGGAAGATCAACAACAGGCCGACCACAATGCCGATGGCCTGGAAGAGGCTGTTGTAGAGGTTCCCAACCGCTTTTGAGGCCGTCCGCCCGTCGTTGCGGGTGACGGCAACCTGGATCCCGGGAGGCAACTGCGGCCGCAACTCTTCCAGCCGCCGAAAAATGGCCTTGGCTACGGTGACCGCGTTGGTTCCCGGCTTCTTGGCAATGCCGATGGTGACCGCCGGCTGGGTGATCCACTCTCCCGTCGAGCGGCGGCGCGGATCCGGATAGGGCTCTGTGATGGGCTCGTCGCTGCGGAAGTGGATGCGGGTCAGGGAGGTGCGCTCGGCAAACTCATCCCGCACGCTGGCTACATCTCTGAGATAGACCTCCGGCTTGATCTGAATGGCGGCCACGTCCTCAGCCGAAGCCAGCCGCTGTCCCCCCTCCAGGCGGATCTGCTGGGATCCCACCTCCACTTCTCCCGCCGGCAGTTGCAAGTTTTCGGCGGCAATGCGCTGGGCCACCTGGGTCGGGGAAAGACCATAGCTGGCCAGCCGCTCCGGATCCAAATCCACCCGGATGGTGCGGGGATGCCCCCCCACCAGCGTCAGGTGGGCCGTGTTGGGAAGGCTGCGCAGATCCTCCAGCAGCCGCTCTCCCACCCGCCGTAGCTGATTGTCGGTGTAGTCGGCCCCCGTCAAGGTGAGGGTAACAATGGGGACATCGTCGATGATGACCGGCTGCACCTGATAGCTGGCGCCAGGGGGGAATAGCTCCGGGTGGCTAAACAGATGGTTTTGCAGCTTGAACAGGCTGTCTTCCCAGTTTTCCCCCACCTCATACTGCACCGTGATCAAGCCGCCAGAGGCCTGGGCCACCGAGTAGATGTGGTCGATCCCTGTCAGCTCCCGCAGCTTCGCTTCCACAGGGGTAATCAGCGTCTTCTCCACAACCTCGGCACTGGCCCCCGGATACCGCAAAACTACATCCGCTGCCGGGACGACAATTTGCGGGTTTTCTTCCTTGGGGGTCAAGGTCGCCGCCAGCAGGCCAAAGATGGCCAGGCCCACAATAATCAAGGAAGTAAGCTGGGCGTTGTTGATAAAGTAAGCGGTAACCCGCCCCACCCCTTGGCGCGGCTTCTCCAGCTCTGACATGGGAAAAATCCAGATTGGTTCATGCTTATACTACCATATAGCTATACTTTTATGCATCCATAGCTGCTCTTGCCCGTCTTCCGAAGCCGTCACCTGAGGTAGGCCCAGCAAAGGACGAACTGCTAATCGTGGCTGGGTCTAGGGGGGGGATCCCGTCTTGGCAATCCAGTAGCCGCACTGGTGTTCTCCGTCCACCTGCCAGGTGAGGCGCTCCACCCGACAATCGGGCAGGGCGGCGGCAAACATCTCCAGCTCGTGGCCGCAGACGCTGGGAAAACGCTGGGCAATCTGGGCGATGGCGCAGTGGTGCTCCACCAATACGTATTGCTCGACGTACTCCTCAGCGCCTTCTGCTGTCCTCGGCGCAGCCAGGTGGTTGGGATAGGGGTAGTACTCCGCCATGTAGCCCTCTGCCTGGCGCAACTGCACCAGGCGCTCCAGCCGCTCGGCCAGGGATCCGGAGCCCATCTGGGCTTGGTACTCCTGGGCTTTGCGCTGCCACTGCTGCTGGAGCAGGGATCCCATCTGTTCGGATCCCAGGGTTTCAGCCAGCGTATTGAGCAGACCGAGGGCAAACTCGTCGTAGCCGGTGGGGAATTGCGCTTCTCCTTGGGGGCTGAGCTGATAGAGGTGCTGGGGGCGGCCCAAACCGCTAGCTTGAGCGACATGGTGGATCAGCCCCTCTGCCTCCAGATCCTTGAGGTGGCGGCGAATGGCCTGGGGAGAAATGCCCAAGTGCTTTGCCAGAGTCTGGGCGGTCGCCTGCCCCGTCTTGCGTAGGTAGATCAAGATAGCCTGCTTGCTGGAAACGGGTTGCGTGAACGGATCGGTGATCTTGCGCGCGCTCTCCACCCTCGCCCTCCTGGTTAGACTGGGTTTACTCGGCTGCCGCTGCCAGCACCGCTACTTTGACAAGGGGATCATTGCTAAAGTAACCTGAGGATTAGTTAAGCAACAACCATGTTGTTTTAATTGGCCATCTGTTTTGCCCCTGTCCCTAACCGAGAGCCATCCATGTCTACGAGCGTCCGCACCCTAATTAGCCAGCCCTACAAGTACGGCTTTGTTACCGACATCGCCTCTGAGTCCATCGGCAAAGGCTTAAATGAGGACATCATTCGGCAAATCTGGGCCAAGAAGGGGGAGCCGGACTTTATGCTGGAGTTCCGGCTGCGGGCCTACCGCCAGTGGCTGAAGATGAGCGAGCCCACCTGGCCGAATGTGACCTACCCGCCCATCGACTACCAGAACATCGTTTACTACTCCGCTCCCAAGGTAAAGGAGAAGAAAAAGAGCCTCGACGAAGTGGATCCCGTGCTGCTGGAAACCTTTGAGAAGCTGGGGATCCCTTTGTCGGAGCAGAAGCGGCTGGCCAATGTGGCGGTGGACGCCATTTTCGACAGCGTCTCGGTGGCCACCACCTTCCGGGAAAAGCTGGCCAAGGAAGGGATCATTTTCTGCTCCATGTCGGAGGCGCTACGGGAGTACCCAGACTTGGTGCGCAAGTACCTGGGCACGGTGGTACCCATTGCCGACAACTACTACGCGGCGCTGAACTCGGCAGTGTTTAGCGATGGCTCCTTTGTCTATGTGCCCAAAGGGGTGCGCTGCCCGATGGAGCTGTCCACCTATTTCCGCATTAACAACGGCGAGTCGGGCCAGTTTGAGCGCACCCTGATCATTGCTGACGAGGGATCCTACGTCAGCTACCTGGAAGGCTGCACGGCCCCCATGTTCGACACCAACCAACTGCACGCGGCGGTGGTGGAGCTGATTGCCCTGGACAATGCCGAGATCAAGTACTCGACGGTGCAGAACTGGTATGCCGGCGACGAAAACGGCAAGGGCGGCATCTACAACTTCGTGACCAAACGCGGCCTCTGTCAGGGGGCCAACTCCAAGATCTCCTGGACGCAGGTGGAGACCGGCTCGGCCATCACCTGGAAATATCCGAGCTGCGTGCTGGTGGGGGAAAACTCGGTGGGCGAGTTCTACTCAGTGGCCCTGACCAACCACTACCAGCAGGCCGATACCGGCACCAAGATGATCCACATAGGCCGCAACACCCGCAGCAGAATTATCTCCAAAGGCATCTCGGCGGGGCATTCCAAAAACAGCTATCGCGGCCTGGTGAAAATTGGGCCCAAGGCAGAAGGCGCCCGCAACTTTTCCCAGTGTGATTCCATGTTGATTGGGGATCAGTGCAGCGCCAACACCTTCCCCTACATTGAAGTGCAAAACAACACTGCCAAAGTAGAGCACGAAGCTTCCACTTCCAAAATCGGAGAAGAGCAACTGTTCTACTTCCAGTCGCGCGGCATTTCTGTAGAAGACGCTGTCTCCATGATCATCAGCGGCTTCTGCCGAGAGGTGTTCAACCAATTGCCAATGGAGTTTGCCGTCGAGGCGGATCGGCTGCTGAGCCTGAAGCTAGAGGGATCCGTTGGCTAGATCCCTGGCGAGCGGCTATGCTCGTTGCCAATTGCCGAGCAGCCTGGCGCAGCTCCACCTTGGGGGCGGCGCTGAAGGGGTAGGTCTGTCCGCCAATACTTCGACCCAAGACGAACTGCTGACATGATCCGGGAAAACAGCCCTGTCATTTTATCTGTCCGCGATCTCACGGCTGAGATCGACGGTACCCCTATCCTCAAAGGGGTGAACCTGGAAATCCGGGCCGGCGAGATCCACGCCATCATGGGGCCCAATGGCTCCGGGAAGAGCACCTTCTCCAAGATCTTGGCCGGCCACCCCGACTACCGGGTAACAGGGGGCGAGATCCTCTATCTGGGCAAGGATCTCTTGGCAATGGAGCCGGAGGAGCGAGCCTGGGCCGGGATCTTCTTGGCCTTTCAATACCCCATCGAGATTCCGGGGGTGAGCAACTTGGACTTCTTGCGCGCCGCCTACAACGCCCGGCAGAAATATCGGGATCAGCCGGAAATGGATCCCCTCGATTTTGACGACTTGGTGCGGGAAAAACTGAGTATTGTCAGGATGGATCCCGCTTTTTTGGAGCGCTCCGTCAACGAAGGGTTTTCTGGCGGCGAGAAAAAGCGCAACGAGATCCTGCAGATGGCGGTGCTGGAGCCGACGCTGGCTATCTTAGACGAGACGGATTCTGGCCTGGATATCGACGCGCTGCGCGTCGTTGCCCAGGGCATTAACCAACTGGCCGGCCCTGAGAAGGCCATACTCCTCATTACCCACTACCAGCGCCTGCTGGAGTATGTAACCCCCGACTATGTGCATGTGATGGAAGGGGGGCGCATTCTCCTCAGCGGCGATAAGACCTTGGCGCTGGAGCTGGAAGAGCGGGGCTATGACTGGCTCAAGGAGGAGGTGGGATGAGCGCTGCGGTGCCCAAGTCCTCGGTTCGAGAAAGCGACGCCAGCGGTTTTGGCCGTCCCTTTCTGGAGCACATCCTCCGCCAAATTCCAGAGGTGGAAGATCCCCATACCACCCTGAGACAGCAGGCCCGCGCCCAACTGGCGGAACTGGGGATCCCCACCCCCCGCGAAGAAGACTGGAAATACAGCGACCTCTCGCCGCTAGTGGTCCACACCTTTCGCCTGGCCGGCCCTGGACAGGCAACGCTAGAGAAGGCCGTGCTGGAGCCCTGGCTGTGGCCGGAGAGCCGTCACAGCTATGCGGTGTTCGTCAACGGCTACTTTGCTCCCCACCTTTCTGACTTGAGCGGCCTACCCTCAGCCCTGCGAATTGCTCCCCTAAGCCAGTCGGCTCCTGGATGGTTGCAAACCATCGCCAAGCTCGACGTCTTCAGCGCCCTCAACACCGCCCATCTAGGCGATGGGATCCAGATTGAGCTGCCACCCCAGCAGGAGGTTTTGCCGCCCTTGCACCTGCTCTGGGTGACGGTGGCCCCAGAGAGAGAAGCCGTTCTGGCCCAGCCCCGCTGTCTGGTGGCTTTGCAGGCCCACAGCTCCCTCACCCTGATTGAAGATCACCTCTCCTGGGGGGCCGGGATCCCCTTTGGCAACGCCGTTACCGAGATTGCCCTAGCTGAAGGATCCCGTCTACACCATGTGATCCTGCAGCGGCAGGGATCCCAGGCTTTTCACATCAACCAAACTGCTGTGCGCCAGGGCCGCCACAGCCACTACCGGCTGCAGGCCATCCAGTGGGGATCCCAATTTTCCCGCCACAACCTGGAGCTTGCCCAGGTAGAACCCCAGGCCTACACCCACCTGCAGGGACTGACCCTGCTGAAGGGATCCCAGCACAGCGACACCCACTCCCGCCTGGTGCATCAAGCGCCCCACGGCAGCAGCCGCCAATTGCACAAGTGCATCGTGGACGAGGCGGCCCGTGCGGTCTTCAGCGGGCGCATTTTGGTGAGCCAAGCAGCTCAACTGACAGACGCCGCCCAGACCAACCGCAATCTGCTGTTGAGCCCCAAGGCGCGGGTGGATACGCAGCCACAGTTGGAGATCTTTGCCGACAACGTCAAATGTGCCCACGGGGCCACCGTCAGCCAACTGGAGGCCGAAGAAATCTTCTATTTGCAAAGCCGCGGCATTCCCCAGGCCCAGGCCAGGCAACTCCTCACCTATGCTTTTGCAGCCGAGATCCTCGAAGGGATCCCTTTGGCCCAGCTTCCTTCCCAGGTGGCCCAGCGCTTGGGATCCGGCTGAGTTGTCCCTCCCATTTTGCCCCAGCCCTTACTGCCATCAGCCAGTCTTGAAATGGCTGCTAGCGGCCTGCGTCGCCCGCGCCCGTCGAACGGCGGGACAAACGCCCGTGGCGTCGTCGGCTCCCGCTGAGAAGCCCGAAGTCCCTTACCGGCCCTGCGGGTGATGGCATTGGGCCGTAGGCTTGCTTTGGCTATTTTTCCGGCTCGTTGTGCAACACAACATCACAGCCCCTTTTGCTGAAGTTTGGAGAAGCCGTCTTGGGGGTTTAGGACGGCAGAGGGGTGGAAACTGGAGAAACAGATCTAGTCTGGTTGGCGCGACTTTATCATCGCCAATCCTGACCTGGCCCACTGCTTCAAGCAAGTCTCTTCCCCCGATCCTGCGGATCCCTCTGGCCTCTCCGCCGAAGCACCCAGGGCGCCGAAGAGCCATACCGATTCTCCAGCCTTCGTCGCCATCAAAACAAAAGCTACAGCCCCCCTCCGCACTTGAGTCCCTGCTGCCCCCCTCACCTTTTACCACGGAAAGAACACCGATTGAACGCCTATTGAGAAGAGCCTTTCTCCCTTAGAGAACCACTTCAAGTAGTAGGAGAAAAATGTGACCTCGAAAAGAGCCCCCAACTTTTGGTTGCAGAAGTACGCCAGGAGGTTATGATCCTGGAGAGGACTGTAGGGCATCAGAAAATGTTGGATATACCACCACAACCTTTAACCGGGAAGGCTCTCCTGCAGAAGGTAGAAGCGTTGAGCCATCTTCCGCGCCGCGAGACGGCAAAGCGCTGTGGCTACGTAACCATGACCAAGACCAACAAGCTCCGCGTCAACTTAAATGAGTTTTATGATGCGGTGCTGGCGGCAAAAGGTCTGAGCCTCAGTCCAACTTCCAGCCGTGACAAGCGCGGCCGCGAGCCAACCTTTCGCGTGAGCGTTCACAAGAATGGTCAGATCATCATCGGGTCCGCTTACACCGAAAAAATGAATCTCAAGCCCGGCGATGAGTTTGAGATTCAGTTGGGCTATAAGCACATTCACCTCAAGCAAGTACTCAACGGCCAGGTGATGGAGGACTCAACCTCGAACGAAGAAGCTGCCCCCAAAAAGACGCGGAGCCGCAGGAAAAAAACAACAGGAGCTTGAACCTCTTCTGGAGTTGGGCAAGGGAATCCAGTTGAGAAACTGTCACTGCAGGGCTTTCTCTCCTCCAAACCCTCCATAAGATGGGATCCGAAGCGTGGGTTTATTGACTTGCCAACCCTAGATCTGAAGATCCCTATGTACCAGACTGTTCAACCTCCTCTCAAATTTCTGCCGCCGCGATTGACGCCTTGGGTGGTTCGTTTGGCGCAGGCGGGTTTGCCCTTCTGGTTGCGCTGGGCCAAAGGGATCCCGCGCGTTGAGGTAGATGGGGGCGAGCGTTTGGCTCAGCTTTATCAGCAATTCGAGGCAGGCAAGATTCGCCTGTTGGTAGCCTTTCGCCACCCCACCCTTGACGATCCCCCCTGCCTGATGTACTTGTTTTCCCATCTTCTGCCTCAGGTGGCTCGACAACAGGGGATCCGCCTGCGGCAGCGGCCCCACGTTTTGTTTGTCTACGACCGCGGCCTGCCACTATGGCTGGGCTTCATTGGCCGCTGGGGGCTTCCCCGGCTGGGCGGGATCCCGATTTTGCGGGGCCGTCTGGATCGGGCAGGGCTGAAGAGCTCTCGCGAGCAGTTGGTCTCAGGCCAGTACCCACTGGCGGTGGCTCCAGAGGGGACGATCAACGGCATGAGTGGGCTGCTCAACCCGCTGGAGCCGGGGGTGGCGCAAATGAGTTTTTGGGCGGTGGAGGATCTGCATAAGGCGGGGCGCCCGGAGGAGGTGCTGATCTTGCCGGTGGGCCTCCGCTACTCCTATTTGAGGGATCCCAGTGCGGCCCTGGACAGGTTGCTCCGCCGTATGGAGGCCGATTGCAAGCTCCCGGCCACGCGCTCGGCACATGTCGGCAAGGGGTTTCTGATGGCCCGCTTGCTTCGCCTGGCCGAGCATTTGATTCAGGTTATGGAGCATTTTTACGAGCGCTTCTACGCCCCCGCCCTGCCCTCTGCCGCTCGGGTCAACCTCAAAGAGGGAGAAGGTCTGTGGGCACGTCTGCAAAGCCTATCGGATCTGGCCCTGCGCGTGGCCGAGCAGCACTTTGGCCTGCAGCCCCAGGGGAACTTGATCGAGCGGCGGCATCGCATCGAACAGGCAGGCTGGGCCTGGATCTACCGGGAAGATATCCCTGATATTGCTGCGCTTTCGGCTTTGGAGAAGGGGCTGGCCAATCGCGTTGCCTCGGAGGCCAGCTTCCACCTCTGGCACATGCGCCTAGTGGAGACCCTGATGGTGTTTGCCGTGCGTCCCCTGCCGGAGCAGCCCGGCCTGGAGGAACTGGCCGAAACTGCCCTGCGGCTGTGGAACCTGTTGGTCTGGATCAAAGGCAAAAACGCCGTCGGCGCTGCCCCTCCCAGATTGGGGCCGCGGCTGGCCCGTTTCAGCATCGGGGATCCCCTCTCGGTTTCAGAGCGCTGGCCCGCCTATCAGGCCAACCGCCGGCAGGCCGTACAAGCTCTAACCCAAGATTTGCAAGCGGAGATGGAGCGGCTGCTGCAAGGGATCCCACGCTCGCCTGCGGCCATGGCCGTCGGTTGAGATCTGGGTTGGTTGGCCTTGTCGAAGGGAGCGGGAAGGCCTGTGCCGAAACTGATACCAGCCTGTTGTTGGGAAGTGTAACAATTCCTCAGGATGTTTTTTGAGACGTTTTGTGGGAGCAAGACGAACTTTTGCGTTATCTGACAAGAAAATGAAGGAAAAGGGAAGCTTCTGACGCTTGCGGTAGAAAGGTACCAGGAAGAAAGGTAGTGAGGCGCGTTGGCCTTCGCCTATGTCTGATGAGCTGCTCCGCGCAATTCGTAGGCGCGACCTAGAGGCCGCCACCTCAGCCGTGCAGCGCTTGCGTTCCCGCCACCTGAGTGAGGCTGTGATTACCTCAATGGTGATGGTGGCCGTGGAGCGATTGGCCTGGGACGAGGGCGATCGGGCTGCCGCCAGTTGGTTGCTACGTCACTGCGCTCGACGACGCTGAAAGGGATCCCCTCCCCTTCTAAGGGGGCTGTCCGTCAACTGGATCCCTGCCTCTGTTTCCTAAGGTGCCGATGGCCGCCTCTGCTGCTCCCTGCGCGGATAAACCCAGTGAGCGGGCATTGGCTCAGCTCTGCTGGAGTGGCTAGGATCTCGGCCAGTTCCACCAGATTTTTTTACTCTTGTTTATTCTTG
>NZ_JANSIY010000017.1:26208-30787 GCF_047462295.1 Synechococcus sp. H60.3
TTCTTGTTCGGATCGTCAGGATGCTGACGATCTTCCTCAAAGAACATCAACCTCTGAAGACGAGCTGAGCGGTAGTCGGAGATGCGCAGCGCAAGGGAGCGCCACGCTCCTTTGCTGCCCAGGCCGGACTTCTCGTAAAGCAGAGACGCGCTGGGATCGACGCCGACAGCATGAGCATCGTGGATGGCAGCCAGATCGGCGCTTAAGAAAACAAACTGCCAGCCGTCTTTCTCCGTTTTTTCTTTGATCATCTTCTCAATTTGCTCTTTGCGGAACTCGCGACTGGCGTTCTCTTGGCCATCGGTTACCACCACCATAAGCACCCTGGCAGGGCGATCTGCTTCGCCGAGTTTGCTGAGGCTGCTTTCCAGATCGTTGATGCCGCGACCTATGGCATCCAGCAAGGGAGTAGAGGCCCGGGGCACATAGGTCTCGCGGGTTAGCTCGGGAACTTCGGCGATGGGCTTGAAATGGTGGATAACTTCGTAGGGATCCTGCGAGTCAAACTGAACCAAGGTGAGGGTGGCAAACCCAGGCTCTGCCTTCTGCTGCTGGAGAAAGGCGTTAAACCCGCCAATCGTATCGTCGCGGATCGCCTCCATTGAACCCGTGCGATCCAGGATGACAGCAATGTGGGTGTAGTCTTGTCTCATGGTCACAAACCCCCCTAGCAGAGCTAACTTTAACTTGAGATCCCGTCCGGCAACCTGGTTGTCAAGGCTTATTTACTATTAGCGAAGGTTATCCGCAATTTTCTTGATGGGCTTTGAGGAGTCCTTGTCGGCGCAGATCCCTGCCTCCCCCTTCCCAGGGAGAGAGCCTAGGAGACAGTCTCACCCTTGTCTGCAATGACCGCCAAACCCGTTAAAAGCCCAACCCATCAGCTCCTGAAGTGACAATACCCCTCTCGGTGTCCAAGGTAACGATGGCCCCGTCGCGGATGAGGCGCGTAGCATCCTTAACTCCCACCAGCACCGGCACCCCCAACCGCAGACCGATCACCGCCGCATGGGAGGAGGCCCCATCTTCTTCGGTGATCACCCCAGCCGCCTGTTTGATCGCCTCCACATAGTTGGCATCGGTAGCGCGAGCAACCAGGATGTCGCCAGCGGTGATTTTGCTGGCGTCGAGGCTAGATCTGAGGATGCGGGCCGGGCCGCTGACAGTGCCTTTGCCAAACCCTCTGCCTTTGGCCACCACTGCCTTTACTACCTCTACCTTAATCAGATCAGTGGAGCCGGATACGCCTGGCAAAGTGCCGGCGCTGAGCACCACCAAGTCGCCATCCTTGAGCAAACCTTCTTCCTGAGCCACGTTGATGGCGGCCTGAAAGGTCTGGCGGGTGGTAGGCAAATCCATGACCAACAGGGGCCGTACCCCCCACACCAACTGCAGTTGCCGCGCCACCTCTACATGAGGAGTTACCGCCAAGATCGGGGTGCGAGGGCGAAACCTGGAGACATTGCGAGCCGTAGCCCCAGTTTTAGTCAGGGTCATCACCGCCACCGCATCCAACTCCTGGGCAATCTCCCCTACGGCGCGGCTAATTGAGTCGGCGATCAGGGTTTTGGGCCGGGACGAACCATTGCTACCAGAGCTGTTGTTGTTTTGGCTCAGCTCCTGCAGGGTGAGGGCGCGCAGGTGTTGGCGGCGATCGACATAGATTGGGCTGAAGTAATCCCGTTCGATGCGCACGGCAATGCGGGCCATGGTCGCCACCGCCTCGACGGGATATTTGCCTACCGCCGTCTCGTTGGAGAGCATGACGGCATCGGTGCCGTCCAAAATAGCATTGGCCACATCCGAGATCTCAGCCCGAGTGGGACGAGGGCTGTGAACCATGCTGTCCAGCATTTGGGTAGCAGTGATCACCGGGATCCCTAAGCAGTTGGCCATGGCGATCATCCGCTTCTGCAAAATCGGCACCTCTTCCGCCGGCAGCTCTACACCCAGATCTCCCCGCGCCACCATTACCCCGTCGCTGAGGGCCAGGATCTGGGGCAGTTGTTGGATGGCCTCGTGTTTTTCAATCTTGACGATGATAGGAACCCGCTTGCCGACAGCGGCCATCAGTTCCCGCAGCTCCAGCACATCAGAGGGATCCCGCACAAAGCTAAGGGCCACCCAGTCCACCCCTTGGTTAAGGCCGAAGTAAAGGTCTGCCTTATCTTTTTCGGTAACGGCGCGAATGCTGAGGCGCACGCCGGGGAAGTTCACTCCCTTGTTGTCGGAGAGGGTGCCGCCGACAATGGTGCGGCAGAAGAGCTCCCCCGCCTCGGGATCCACTGCCTCCACCCGCATCTCCACCCGACCGTCATCGAGGAGGATCGTCGCCCCTTCCGGCACCTCTTGGGCCAGCTTGTCGTAGGTGACCCAACTGCGCTCCTGGGATCCCAAAATGGGCTTGCTGGTCAACACGAAGGGATCCCCGCTCCTGAGGGTAATCGAGCCTTCGGCAAACTTGCCCAGGCGAATTTTGGGCCCCTGCAGGTCTTGCAAAATGGCGACCTGGATGCCCAGGTCCATAGCGGTTTGGCGGATGAGGCGGATGTTGCGGCGGTGCAGATCGTGATCCCCATGGGAGAAGTTGAGGCGAAGGGTGGTTGCCCCTTGCAGGATCATTTCCCTTAGGATGGCGGGGTTGGAGCTGGCAGGGCCGATGGTGGCGACAATTTTGGTGCGTCGAAAAGACTCGCTCGAATGCATGGCAATCTTTACCAAGGGAGAGCAGCCCAGATTGTTTCCCCACACGGGGATCCCCTTGATACGATAACCCGTTTTGACACTCCCCGCACTTAAGTGGCAAGGATTTTCAAGCAGCCCAGAAGCAAACTCCTAAAGGCCTTGTCAAAGCGCCTCTGCTAACTCCCCACAGACAAAGTCCAAAAGTTGCCGTTACTTCGTGTTGATTGCCGCATTGGCGTCGGCAGTGATTAGCCAACCATCTAAGGTTCTCAACAGTCCACACTTCACCTGCTTTCCTATCAACTTCTACCCTTCAGGTTTTTTACTGCCTCTGGGCAGAAAATCGCTATCCAGAAAGCTGGCCAAGGTCTCCAGACCTCCAGTGCGAACAGGAGTATAAGCTTCCTCAGTCTCGAGAAACCTCATACCCAACCGTCGGCATGGCTGCTCTGGGTATTGCTTGGGCCTTGCCGTAGGCATTGGCATAAGCTGCTTTAGCCTTGCCACCTAGGTTTGCTTAATTCTTCAGGGATTCCAACCACTCGTGTCGGCAGGCCAGAGGCCTTAGACGGCCATGCCAATCCCAGGCTGGAGGTAGTGTGGGCAACTAGAGTTGCCGGGGCTACCGAGCCGATTTCAGCTAGAAACCGCAGGAGCCCCGCCCTGTACCCCCGTATACGGGGGGAGGGGGGCCGGTCAAGGCCGGGAGGAATGCGGACGACGGATAATTGTGACATGGCCCAAGTCCTGACTATCTCCTGCAAGCTCAAGGTGTCTGTGTCGCAAGCCGCCAAGCTGGATGCGACGCTAGACGCTTTTGCGCAAGCATTAAACTGGGTCAACCAAAACACACCAGAGAAGGTGGTCAACCCAGTCAAGCTTCAATCGCTCTGCTACCGCGAAATTCGTACCCGCTTTGGGCTCTCCAGCAATAAGGACTCCGTCCCGCTAGCGCGAGTGACACAACAGGTGTGCAGAAGGTTGGCCGCTGGTCGCAAGGTTGCCCAGCAAAAGAATCGTCCGGTCAAAGCGTTCAAGGGCGGCTTTGTTACCTACGATGCCCGCATCTTCTCTTTCCGGGAGAAGGACTGGACGGTGTCGCTGACCACCGTTGAGGGATGCGAACGCTTTGAGCTGGATGTTGGCTCCTACCAGCGCGGGATGCTGGCGGGTTCTCATCCCAAAGCGGCCACGTTGGTCAAACGCCAAGACGGTTCCTACTTCACCCAGATTTGCGTGGAATCTGAGGTACCGGAACCGGAGAGCGCCGTCAAGGCGATTGGCGTGGACTTGGGTAGGAGAGATATTGCCCACACCTCTGAGGGAGACCACTGGAATGGACAGCAGCTGAACCGGGTCAGAGACCACTACTCCCGGTTGAGAGCGGCTCTGCAACGCAAGGCCAGCAAGGGCACACGCAGTTCTCGGCGCAGGTGTCGGCAACTGCTGCAACGGCTGTCTGGTCGGGAGAGCCGCTTTCAAACCTGGGTCAATCACCGCATCGCCACTCGCGTCAGCGGGACGGAGTCCTTAGCGATTGTTGCTAGGGCACTGGCCACCCACCGTTTTATTGCCTTGGAGGACTTGACTGGAATTGAATTAGAGAACGTACCAATCAACAGTCGCGTAGTAAAGTCGAGCGGCGGCAGGCCAATAGTTGGGCGTTCTACCCGTTACGGCAGTTTGTGCACTACAAGGCCGCCAGAGCAGGGATCCAGGTTGTGGTGGTGCCGCCTGCCTACAGCTCGCAGACCTGCCACCAGTGCTTCTGGCTTGGGCAGCGGGAAGGGAAGCGTTTTCGCTGTGTCAACCCGGCTTGTGGCTGGGAAGGGGATGCAGATTTGAACGGTGCCAACATGATTGCCCTTTTGGGGGTCGCTGTAAACCGGCCTGG
>NZ_JANSIY010000018.1:0-7112 GCF_047462295.1 Synechococcus sp. H60.3
TTCAATGGTGGGGGTCATAGAGAACCGCGATCTGCTAAGGGAGAACCCTTCCACTCTATCCTCTGGAAGGCCGCTCTATGAAGATTTGCCAGCCTGCGGGAGACCTCTAGACACTGCGGTTTCGACCTGAAGAGGGATCCCCGCTGCTTTCGGGGCATTTGAGGTCGGCCAAATCGTTGAGGCGACGCAGAATACCCCACCCCTGCAGAGCTTCCAGCAGGGCTTCCCGGACGACAGCCACGGTTTCTTGGTCAAGGGCGAGGCGGAGGTAGTCCACCGCTAGCCGCGTCTGCTCGGCATCCAGGTATGGCATCAAGCTCTGCAGCCGACGCACGCCCAGCAGCCGTCGGTAGGAGTCGGGGGAAGCAATGTCGCTGAGATCTCGCTCCAGTTGGGAACGCTGCCGCTCCTGGCGGCGGCTGAGCCACTCCCAAAACAGCAGCGCCAACAGGGCAAAGGTGGCTAGCCCTTGCAAAATGGCGCCCGTGGCCAGCCAGCGCTGGCTGGATTCTGCCCAGATGGAAACCACGATGTAGGTGCCCAGGGTGGCACCTGCCCCCCCGACAACAGCAAGCAGCAGGGAGCGATCGGCTTGGCGAAACCAGGCTTGCAACTCCTGCCAGCGGCGGCTGAACTCAGGGCTGCGCGCAGCATACAGCCCCAGCATTGCCCCACTGCCCACAGCTAGAGAGAGAGCTAGCCGCCAGTGCCAAAAAGCCAGCCCCGCCAAGGCCAAGCCCGACAGGGCCAAAACCCGCCATTGCGGCCCCGAGAGTAGCCACAGGGCCACCTGGGATCCCCTCTCCACTGCCCCTTTCTGAACCCGCTGCAGATACTCCCGCCAGGATCCCTGGCTGGAAGAGGGGCGACCTGACCGATCCTTCACTGTCGGTAACTCCAAGACTTCGTCCCATCTGGCCCCTGCCAAGGTGGCAAGACAGGTCAACGCTTCCTAACTATGTTCGCTTCCTAATTATGTTACTAATCATGCTCTGCCGGCAGAGCCGAGGTAGGCTTTCCACCCTTGAGTTTGCAACTGGGCGTTTTTCTCTTGCACCGCTTGCTTAAGGCTTTCCCGGTAGGCCAGCACCCGTTGTTGCAGAGCGGGATCGCCGCTGGCCAAGATCTGCACGGCCAAGAGCCCAGCGTTGTAGCCATTGCCGATGGCCACGGTGGCTACTGGGATCCCTTTGGGCATTTGCACAATCGAGTAGAGGGAGTCCAGCCCCTGTAGGGATTGGCTAAACACCGGCACCCCAATGACCGGCAGAGGAGTTAGAGACGCCACCATCCCCGGCAAGTGGGCTGCCCCGCCGGCGCCGGCAATGATGACGCGGATCCCTTGAGTATGGGCGCGGCGGGCAAAGTCCACCATCGCCTCAGGGGTGCGGTGGGCGCTGAGGATCTGCAGTTGGTAGGGGATCCCGAACTCCTCACACACCTGGGCAGCGGGTGCCAGGGTGGGCAGATCCGAATCGCTGCCCATTACGATAGCGACGAGAGGGGAGACTTCCATGAGCGGCTGGCCCGTCGTAGTCGATCCATGATCGCATAACCTAGGCCGGTGACGACCGGTGGCGGTTCGGCCAACAGCAGAGTGGCCGCTCCCTCATCCAGGCGGCGCAGGCTGGCAAAGAGGGCGCGGGCCGCCAAGTTGGGATCCGGGCCCAGACATTCTAGGGTAAAGGTGACCTCAGGCCAGTGGTGGGAGAGGCTTTCTGCCAGCAGTTCTGGTTTGGCGGCGAAACTGAGAATGCCTAGGTGCGAGTGGCCGGTGGCCAAGCGCTGCAACTGTTGCCAGTCCTCGGGCTGAAGCTGGGTAAAGGCAGTGGGCAAAAGCCAGAGGGGCTTACCGGGGGCGTAGTGGCTGCTCAGTTGGCCGGGAGCCTCTGGCCTCTCCTTGCGGTCTGGGGCAGGGGGAGAGCTGAGGGGCAAATTGAGGTGGGATGCCAAAACTTCCTGTGGGATCCCGCCGGGGCGCAACAAGGTGGGAGTGCCGTCTGGGCTGAGCTTGAGGACTGTCGATTCCACGCCTACGGCACACTCCCCCCCGTCCAAGATGTAAGGGATCCGCCCCGCCAACTCGGCGTAGACAGCCTGGGCCGAGGTGGGGCTGAGGCGGCCAAAGCGGTTGGCGCTGGGGGCAGCCAAGGGCACCTGAACTGCCTGCAGCAAAGCCTGGGCTACGGGGTGGGCCGGCACCCGCAGGGCTACGGTGGGCAAACCGCTGGTGACCAGATCCGGCACCTGCGATCCCTTAGGTAGCACCAAGGTCAGCGGCCCCGGCCAGAAGGTGTTGACGAGGGATCCCAGGCGAGCGCGAGCGGCGGGAGTAAAAGCCGCCAGATCTACCAGCCAGCCCTGCAGTGCCTCCAGATCCAACCCAGCCGGCAGATGCAGGATCAGGGGATCGAAGCGGGGGCGCTCCTTGACGGCAAAGATCTTGGCCACCGCCTGCTCGTTGAGGCCGTGGCCTGCCAGGCCGTAGACCGTTTCTGTAGGCATGGCCACCAACTGGCCCTGCCGCAGCGCTTCAGCCGCCAGGGCAAGGTGCTCAGGGGTGGGGGGGAGGATCTGGGTTTGCATGGGAGGGGATTCACGGCCCTGCGGGCAACGAGAACGGGTTTTGCCGGTCTCGGCCTCAGGGCTAGCTTCCTTCTTCAACGTGGGTGTGCAACACCTTGCCGCGCAGGGTCTTGCCCAGCCAGGAAGTAGCTTGGGAGTGAGAGCGGAGGGTAGCTGCTGAAACTGTCCAGGTATGGGCTGGATCAAAGAGCACCCAGTCACTGCCGGGATCCAGACAGGGCGGCTCCAGCCCCAGGCAGCGGGCCGGGTAGAGGCTGAGGGCCGACCAGAGCTGTAGCGCTGTTAGCAATCCCGTCTCCACCAGGTTTTGCCACAGCAGCGGCAAGGCCAACTCCAGGCCTATGGCCCCAGGAGGAGCCTCGGCAAAGGGCAGGGTTTTCTCCTCGTAGGTGTAGGGAGCATGATCCGTGGCGATGCCCAGGCTGCCGCTGCGGATCCCGGCAATAAGGGCCTCCCGGTCGGCGACGTGTGGCAGAGGAGGCAGCAGGCGCAGGTTGGGATCGTAGCCGTGCTCCAAGACGGCTTCCTCCGCCAAGAGCAGGTGCATCCAGGTGGTGCTGGCGGTAACTGGCAGCCCCTCCGTCTGAGCCCGCTGGACAAGCTCTAGACTGCGGGCTTGGCTAAGGCGCATCACATGCACCGGCGCCGGCGAGGCAACGCTGCGCATCACTTCTAGGAGGCGGGCCAAGGCGGCAGTTTCGGCACTAGTTGGGATCCCCTTCAGCCCTAGGCGCAGGGCCCACACCCCCTCGTAGAGGCTGCCCGAGCCCGCCAGGGTGGGATCCCAGGCCCAAACCAGCAGTGGTTTATTCCAAGGCCGCAAATACTCCAGGGCCCGGCGCAACAAGACCGGGGAACCTGCGGATGATGTGCTGCTAAAGGAAGTGGCAAAGCCAATGGCTCCTGCCTGGGCCAGCTCTCCCCAGGGGTTGGCGGTCTCTCCCTTGTCCTCCAAACTCAAAGCAGCCCAGGGCAGCCAGCGGGAATCCCCAGGTCGGCGGCGGTAGCGGCCCACCTGCTCCGGCTGGTTCAGCACCGGGAAAGTCGCCGTTCCCGGCAGGGGGGCAGGGAGAAGACCCACTTGGGTAAACCCCCCTGCCAGAGCTGCCGCCCCTAGAGAAGTGAGGGTCTCGCGGCCGGGGGAGAGCTCTTCGTTAGTGATCTCGCCACTGTGGGCGTACAGATCTATCAAACCTGGCCCCAGCACCCAGCCAGTAGCATCCAGGCGGGGGATGTCGGCAGGGATCCCCGTTGGCTGAGTAGCCCGGAGGCGGCCCTGCTGTAGCCACACGTCGGTCACCTCATCCCGCTGTTGCCAGGGATCCAACAGGCGCACCCCACGGAGGCAGAGATTGAGCAGGCTCAGGTCGGCAGGGAAGGTGGATCCCATCTTCCACCTCGCTAAAGCGCACCCGCTGTGGTGCAGTCGAAAATCTGGCCGGACAGGTGAGTGGTGAGGTTCAACACTTTGAGAACAGGAGCGCCGTCCTTGCCGTCGGGGTAGTCGATAACGGTAATGCCCCCATTGCCCTGCTTGAAGATCCAAAAGGCGTGGGGGGAAAGGTCGAACAACTGGCAGATGATCGCCTTGTTGATGGCGTCGTGGGCCACCACCACGGCCGTGCCTTCGGGAAATTGGGCGGCGGTGATGGCCAAAATCTCTTCCCATGCCGAGCGCGTGCGATCCCACACTTGGTACAGGTTTTCCCCGTTGGGCATTTGCACCGTGGCCGGATCCCGCTGCCAGCGCTCCAGCTCGCCTGGGTATTCGGCTTCCACCTCGCTCTGGAGCTTGCCCTCCCAATCGCCGTGGCAGATCTCCTGCAGCTCCGGCATTGGGCGCAGGATCAGGTTGGGGTGGTTGCTGCAGATGGCGTCCGCCGTGGCCCAGGGGCGCTTCAGCGGGCTGGAAAAAGCCAGGTTCAGCGGCTGATCGGCGAGAAACTCCGCCACCCTAGCTGCCTGCTCCTCGCCAGTGGCGTTGAGGGGAATATCCCGCTGCCCCTGAAAGCGCTGCTCCCGGTTCCATTGCGTCTCGCCGTGCCGCACCAGCAGGATGCGCATCCCCCGCTTGCGTTTGGGCAGAGGCTGACCCAGATGGGCAGTGATATTCAAAGATTCCAGTTGTGGCGGCGCCCCCAGGCCCTGGGGAAAGTTGAGAACGCTGATGGCGCAGTTATCTTGCCCAAGACGGTGGTAGTGAACCGGCCCCAGGCCGATGGCGGTGCTGACCAGGGCGCGGTTGATGCCGCTGTGCCCGACGACGAGAACGTTGAGGGGATGCCTTGGATCGGTTCCCCGATCAGAGGAGGTGGGGGGCGCTGACTTCACTTGCTCGGCCAGCAGTTGCCAAAACTCCTGCGCCTGCTGCCAGAGATCCCGCACCGGAAGGCGCCCCTCCAGCTCTAGCTCGTCGGGACGGTGCCGCCATAGGTGGTAATCTTCTGGGTATTTCTCCTTCACCTCGGCAAAGGTCAAGCCCTCCCAGGCCGTCAGGTCAATCTCCCGCAGGTGCTCGCTGATGGACAAAGGGATCCCCGCTCGCTCCTTGAGAATGATACGGGCGGTGTCGAGGGCACGGGAGAGAGGGCTGCAGTAGGTGTAATCCAAGGGGATCCCGGCCAGAACCTCAGCTACCCGCTGTGCCTGCGCTTCTCCATTGGGGGTGAGGCGAGAGAGATCGGAGCGGCCTTGGATGCGATTTTCGACGTTGAAGGTGCTCTCACCGTGGCGCACGAGCAGGATGCGCAGGGCAGGCTGAGCCATTGTTTGCACGGACTTACTCAAGAACACCTTCTAGAGTATCGCCTAGAGTATCGCTGTTGGACTGGGCTTGCCCTGCCAGTGGGGTTCTTTCTAGGAGTTGGGATCCCGGATTCTGGCCTCAACAGATCGGGCGGTCAAGTTTTCAATTTTGACCGCGGCAAGATCGTGGAAGAAAACACCCCCCAAGAGTTTTTCAGCAACCCCCAGGAAGAGCGTTCCCGCCTTTTTTGTCGCAGATCCTTTCCCACTAAGGGGCTACGCTTAGAGAGGCGCAAGCCGTGCCAGAAAGGCTCCCTCCGGCTCTTGGTAGAGAATTTGTCCCTGCCAGCCGTGGGCGTGGGCATAGCGCAGCAGGGTCTCCGGATCCACAAACAGCCAGGGAAAGGGATCCCCGCGCTGCCCGTTGTACTCGGCCACAAAGTTCACCACCTTGGCTTTTGCCTCGCCCGCCGCTTTCAAGTCCTTCCCCTTCTCCCAATCCTCGGCTTCAGAATCGGCTGAACTTTCTACCTGCGGCAGATCCGCCGAGCCGCCATCTTCCCTGAGGTCGCTTAGATCGGTGGAATCCACAAGCAACTGGCCGGTAGGCTGAACCCAGTGGCGGGCCAAGGTTAAAAAACGCTCCAATCCCGCCAGGGATCCCACCAGGCCGACGCCGTTCATCAGCAGCAGCAGCGTATCGAAGGGCTCCTCCGGCCCCTCCCAGGAGAACAGGTCGGCGGCAATGCGGCAGCGCACCCCCCGTTCGGCCATGATCCGCAGCGCCACGGGGGAGCGATCCAGGGCGGCCACAGCCAACCCCTCCTCCTGCAGCAGCAGGCTGTGGCGGCCTGTGCCGGCGCCAATGTCCAACACGCAACCGCGACAGAGATCCAAAGCCAGGGCCTCCACTTCCGGCAGCTCCTGGGTGAAGAACACCTCCGGCGAGACCACCTGGGGCTCCTCTGCCAGCGGGATCCCCTCGGCGCTGTAGGCGTGCAAGCGCAGGGAGCCCCTGGCCTGGCCCCGGTGCCAGTCCCACAGGGCTTGTTCGAGCGGATCCTGAGGTAAAGGGTTTTCGACAACCTCTATCATGGGAAGGGAAAGCCAGCGTCTTGACCCGATGTCGCATTGCTTGACGCCGCCGCTATCGTCCTTTTGCTGATCGCTGCAGGGGTTTGGGCCCCATCTCTGCAGGCTAACTGGGAGACTGAGCCCCAGCGTACACCCAGAAGAGCCCTCGGCAACTCCCTCTGTTCCTGTCTCCATTGTGGAGCACCTGGAGCGCCAATACCGCAACAGCCCTACCTATCGGCCCGATCCTTCGGGTATGCTTCAAGAAATTCTTGAAGATCCTTGAAGAGAGGGGTTCCAGGAGCTTCCTGAAGGTGTGAGCAGTACCCCTGCTGCCCGGATTCTGCTGTTGTTCTCTTCTTTGGGGCCCATGGTTGCCAAGTCTCCGCCACCCATCGTCTACATTGCTCTGGGGCTCCTGCTCCTCTGGGGCGGTCATCGCGCTTGGCGGGCGGGCTACCTTCGCTGGCCGCCAGGGATCTCGCTGCCGCGAGTGTCGCTGCCAGAGTTGGGCAGTAGGGCCCAGGATCTGCTCTTAACCAGCGGCGAGCGCACCCTCTTTGCCGATAGCAGCCCCGCCGCCGTGGCTGCCGCAGAGCTCATCCGCCAGGGCAATTTTGGGGCGGCGATCCCGCTTTTGGAGATGGGGCTGCAGAACAACCGCAACGACCCGGAAGCGCGCATTTTTTTGAACAACGCCCGCGCCC
>NZ_JANSIY010000018.1:7212-28605 GCF_047462295.1 Synechococcus sp. H60.3
TAGCCGTGGTGGTGCCCATCTCCAGCAACCCCAACCGCGCCAAAGAGACGCTGCGGGGCGTGGCCCAGGCCCAAGAGGAGCTTTTCCAACAGGGGGGCCTTGAGGGGCGGCTGCTGCAAGTGGTGATTGCCGACGACGGTGATAACCCGGAGCGAGCGGCGGCAGTGGCCAAAGCGCTGGTGGGCCAGCCTGAGATTTTGGGGGTGATCGGCCACAACGCCAGCGATGCCACCCTGGCGGCGGCTGAGATCTATCAGTCTGCCGGCCTGGCCATGATCTCCTCCACCTCCACCAGCACCCGCATCAGCCTGCTGGGGAACGCCATCTTTCGCACCGTCCCCTCCGACCAGATTGCTGGCACGCAACTGGCCCGCTATGTCCTTAACAAGCTGCGCCTGCAGAGGGTGGCCATCTTCTACAACCCCAACAGCGCCTATAGCACCAGCCTGCGCGACGCCTTTGCCTCCACCCTGACCAGCGAAGGGGGGATTGTGCTGGCCACCTTTGACCTAACAGCCGCCGATTTCAACCCCCAGGCCAGCCTCCGGAGAGCACTGGAGCAGGGATCCCAGGCGGCTTTCTTGGCGCCCACGGCTTCCGTAGCCGAACAAGCGCTGGCCGTTGCCCGCCAGAACGCCCTCCTCGGCCAACCCCTTGCCCTGGTGGGGGGGGATGTGCTCTTCAGCCTCACCACCCTCAAGGAAGGGGGAGCAGCGGTGGAGGGCATGGTGGTGGCGGTGCCCTGGCATCCCGATCTTCTCCGCAGCCGCGGCTTTGCCCAGAAGGCAGCCCAGATGTGGGGAGGGCAGGTGAGTTGGCGCACCGCCCTGGCCTACGACGCCACCCGTGTTTTTCTCCAGGCTATTCGGCAGGGATCCCCCAGCCGCAGCGGCATTCTCACTGCCCTCGGCGACTCCAACTTCCGCTTGCCAGACGGCGCTTCCGGGGAGGTGCGCTTTTTGCCCTCCGGCGACCGCGATGCCCCCAACGTGCTGGTGCGCATTGAACGGGGCAACCGCTCCGGCACGGGCTATGATTTCGTGCCCATCCCCTAGGGATCCCGGCAAGCGCTACAGTAGGGGATGCTCTCAACTCTCTTCATCTCCTCAGCTCGGATGGATCCCATGCCCAGCCGGATCACCGCGTGTTTTCAGGCGCTGCGCAGCCGCGGCGAAGCCGCCCTCATCCCCTACCTCACCGCCGGGGATCCCGACCTGGAAACCACCTTTGAGGCTCTGCAGGTGCTGGATCACCACGGCGCTGATCTCATCGAGCTGGGGGTGCCCTACTCGGATCCCCTGGCCGATGGACCCGTGATCCAAGCAGCAGCTACCCGCGCCCTCAAGCGGGGTGTTACCTTGGGTGCCATCTTGCAGGGCTTGAGGTGCCTCTCGCTGCGGGCCCCTCTCATCCTCTTCACCTACTACAACCCCATCCACCAGCTCGGCCTCCCCACCTTTGTACAGCAACTGCGCCGGGCCGGCTGTGCTGGCTTAGTCGTCCCCGACCTGCCCCTGGAAGAGGCCGGATCCCTGCGGGAAGCAGCGCAGGCAGAGGGGATCGACCTGATCCTACTGGTGGCCCCTACCAGTCCCCCGGAGCGGATGCGCCGTATTGCCCAACAGTCGAGCGGCTTTATCTACTTGGTCAGCACCACCGGCGTCACCGGCGAACGGGCCACCCTGGAGCAGCGGATCCCGGCCTTGCTGCAGCAGTTGCGCCAATACACCTCTCTGCCGATTGGGGTGGGCTTTGGCATCTCCACCCCCGACCAAGCCCGCCAGATTGCTCTCTGGGGAGCCGATGCCGCTATCGTGGGCAGTGCCTTCGTGCAACGGCTGGCCAAAGCCCCCACTCCCGCCCAGGGGCTGCAACAAATCGCCCACTTCTGCCGGGATCTAAAAGCTGCTCTGCTCTGCAAGGAATAGGTACCCCCGAACATTGACTGCTTCAGTGTGTGGGCAAGAGGCTTGCCTTTATCTCAAAACAAGTAAAACGAATGTTTACATTTTGTTACTACCCTCGCCGACCGGTTTCCGGCCTGCTGAACCAACAGAGCCAGAGGATTGGCGGCCAAGCAGACACTCTGGTGCCTGTTTATTTGTAAATCTTCACAAAACACTCATCCCTCCCACGCTATAAAATTGACCTGGATGCTCGGCTGTCTGAAAGTCGCAGAGGTTCTTGACTTGTCTCAAAATCTGGGGCTTCGGTGGGGGTAGTTTTGAGCAACCCGCTCCACAGGATCCCCGGTTTTTGGGCAAGGAGGATCCCGCGAACAACAAAGTTTGGGATCCCGCTTTTGAGAGGTTCAGCCAGTCGCCCATCGCTTTTTGGAAAGACCAGAAGGAGATCCATCATGCAAGACGCCTTTACCCGGGTGATCGCTCAGGCAGATGCACGCGGTGCTTTTTTAAGTGATCAAGAGTTTGACCGTTTGGCGGCTTTGGTGGCAGAGGGCAACAAGCGCCTGGATGCGGTCAACCGCATGACCAGCAACGCCGCCCAAATCGTAACCAATGCGGCTCGTTCCCTGTTTGCCCAGGAGCCGGATCTGATCGCCCCTGGCGGCAATGCCTACACCAACCGTCGCATGGCTGCCTGCCTGCGCGACATGGAGATCATCTTGCGCTACATCACCTACGCCACCCTGGCGGGGGACAGCTCGGTGCTGGAAGATCGCTGCCTCAACGGCCTGCGGGAGACCTACATTGCGCTGGGGGTGCCCACCAGCTCCATGGCCAACGCCATTGCGGCCATGAAGAAGGAAGCCCTGGCCAAGATCATGGATCCGAACGGCATCACCCCTGGCGACTGCTCGGCGCTGCAAAGCGAGGTGGCCAGCTACTTCGACAAGGCGGCTGCCGCCATTGTTTAAGTTGAGGGTAAGTTGAGGGTTGAAGGCGGTCGTCTCTCTTTAAAGCTCCCTGAGATCGTCTAGATCCCTTTTTCCGATAGGCAGAAAGGCATCCCCCACTTAAAGGGGTGCCGGCTGCTCAACTAAGACTTTTGCTAACAGTCAACGCATTTAGGAGTTGCAAGGTGAAAACTGTCATTACCGAAGCGATTGCCGCTGCTGACAATCAAGGGCGTTTTCTCAATGCCAGCGAGCTGCAGGCCGTTAATGGTCGTTACCAGCGCGCTGCTGCCTCTCTAGAAGCGGCCCGTGTCCTGACCCAAAACCAACAAACGCTGGTGCGCGAAGCGGTGCAGGAAGTATTTAAGCGCTTCCCCTACCTGACCCAGCCGGGCGAGATGGGCCATGGCGATGTGTTTCAGGCCAAGTGTGCCCGCGACATTGGCTACTATCTGCGCTTTATCACCTACTCGCTGGTTGCAGGCGGCACGGGCCCCCTCGATGAATACTTGGTGGCTGGCCTGCGGGAGGTGAACCGCTCCTTTAACCTCTCCCCGAGCTGGTACATTGTGGCTCTGCAACACATGAAGAGCCGTGCACTGGGCATGCTGAAGGGCCAAGCAGCCAACGAGGCAGCCATTTACTTTGATTACGCCATCAACGCCCTTAGCTAAGGGATGCCAGAGTAGAGATCCCGTTTTTGGGGGAGCGATCTCTTTCTTCGTCTTTCAATTAAGTGCCCCTATAGAGCAGGCAGCAGCCCAAGTAAAGCTGAGCCGGTCGTTTCCAGGTTTTCGGCACCGCGGCTCTCCTCGAGCCGGCTAGGTTGCCTGCCTGCTTCCCAAGCGCTTGTGCCTGGGTACAGCTCCGCCTCTGGAGGTGTCTTTTGGGATCCCTCTGGTGGTGAGGGGGTTTTTGTGCCCAGGTGCTGCACAAAGTTGAACTCGACTCGGGGGAAAGCGATGTTTGGTCAAAGCACCAGCGGCCCTGAAACTTTGACGGAAGCCGGTAGCCGGGTTTACAAGGTTGAGTACACTGGCCTGCTTAACCCGCCCGATGCTCTGGCCACCTCTGCTAAGGTGCGTCGCAGCACCATGAGCACCACAGTTCCTTACAGCCGGCTGTCTGCCGAGATGCAGCGCATTCTGCGGATGGGCGGCAAAATTGTGCAGGTCACTGCTCTATCGGTGGCCCCTGCCCAGAGCAACGGCGCTGCTGAGTAAGGGATCCCCCTGCTCAACCGCAGTCATTGGCAAGGTGGCCTCGATTCCATGGACGGCTCTGCAAGGCTTCCCATGACATCCAACACAGCGGTGCTGCCCCAGCCGCTCACCTGGGAGCAGGCAATAGCGCGGCTGCAGGGGGATGATCCCCAAGATCGGTATTATGCCGCTTGGTACTTGGGCACGGTTCGGGATCCGCGGGGCGTGGAGCCGCTGCTGCTGGCGTTGCGAGATGAGCGGGATCGCACCGCTTTGGGGGGCTACCCGCTACGGCGCAATGCCGCCAAAGCCCTCGGGCAAATTGGCGACGTGCGGGCCGTGCCCGGCCTGATCGAGGCACTTGCCTGTACCGATCTGCACGTGCGGGAAGAGGCTGCCTACGCCCTGGCCCAGTTAGGGGACAGGCGAGCGGTGGATCCCTTGCTGGCCTTGCTGCAGTCGCGGGAGCAGGAGCAGCCCTGGGAAGCCTTCATCGAGGCGCTGGGCCAGCTCGGCGCCACCGAGGCCGAGGCGGCGATCCGGCCTTTTTTGAGCCACCCTTCGGAGCGGGTGCGTTCGGCAGCTGCCTGGGTGCTCTATCGCTTTACGCAAGCCGAGGAGCTGACCCAAGTTCTGGTGGCGCTGCTGGCCCACCCCAATTTCAGCCTGCGCCAAGCGGCCCTTTTCGATCTGGCAGAATCCGGCTGGGTGGCAGGAGCGTCGCTGTTGGCGACAGCCGATGTGGCCCTTAACCTGCGCATCAACGCTCTGAAGCGCCTGTTCGACGTGGCGCTACAGTTGGGGCGGGTGCCGCCGGATCGGGTGGCAGCGGCGATCATCCCGCAGCTGGACAGGCTGTTCTAGACGTGGAAGGGCTTTGGGCTCTCCCCCGTGTTGGCTCACTCGAATGTTTTGTTCTTTACCTTACCTTCGGCCTGTGGGTTGTCTATGTCCTCTTCCTCGGCTGCGCAAGTGCTTCCTACTGCTGTGGCTCAACTGGCTGCTGAACTGGAACAGGCCACCTCAGCGGAAGAGCTGTTGCGGGTGGTGAGAGCGCTGGGATCCTTGGGCCACGTGGAAGGGATCCCCCTGCTCATTCGCGCCTTTGGCTTCAACCGCCCTGCCGTGGGAGAAGCCGCCCTGGAAGAGGTGCTGCGCTTCGGGGAGGCAGCGGTACAGCCTTTGCTGGCCAACATCGATGGCTTCGACTATGGGGCACGTGCCTATTCGGTGCGGGCATTGGCCCGTATCGGCCACGGGGATGCCTACCCCTTTTTGGCGGAAGCCATTGTGGCGGACTTCGCCCCCAGCGTGCGGCGGGCGGCAACCCGTGGGCTGGGGCGGGTAGCTGCACGGAGGCCTCTCTCCGACCAAGAGCAAGCTTTGCAGCTGTTGCGTCAGTGCTTGGGCGACGCTGACTGGGGCGTCCGCTATGCTGCCGTCGGATCCCTGACGGACTTGGCTCGGCTGGGGGAAGCGTCCCTGCGCCCCGCAGCCGCAGCGGCTCTCCAGATGGCTTTGCAGGATGCGGATCCCTTGATTCCCCTCCGCGCTCGCCTCAGCCAGCAGGAGCTGGCTGCTGAGCGGTAGCCTCTTCTTCTTTAGTTGTTTTGTTTCTTGTAGGAGCACAGCCTATGTCTCTTCCCTTGCTTGCCGATCGCCCCACCACGCAAAACGTGCGGGTGAACCGCTACTTTGTACCCAGCGACGAAACCCCGCCCGTCTATCGCCCCGACGACCCGACGGGCATCGAGAATGTCATCCGCGCCGCCTACCGGCAGATCTTCAGCGAACACCTGATGCTGGAGAGCTACCGGCAAAAAGCTCTGGAGTCCCAGTTGCGCAACGGGGCGATCTCGGTGAAAGAGTTTATCCGTGGCCTGGGCAAATCGGAGGTGTACCGGGATCTGGTCATGGTTCCTAACGACAACTACCGCTTCGTCGAGGTCACCTTCCAGCGCTTCCTGGGCCGGCCCACCTACAGCCAGCAGGAGCGCATCAAATACTCCATCATCCTTGCCACCCGCGGGCTGGACGGCTTTATTGATGCTGTCATCGATAGTGAGGAGTACAACGCCGCCTTTGGGGACGATGTGGTGCCCTACCAGCGCCGTCGCCTCTCAGAGAAGCCGGCCAACCTGGTGACCCCCCGCTACGGAGCGCGGTGGCGGGATGTTTCCGGCGTGAAGCGCTCGACGCGGGAAGTGGTGCGCACCTATCGAATTACCCGTCCTCCCAAGCCGGGGGATCCGGAAAACTTCCTCAACATGGCCCGCATGCTCAATCCCAAGCCGGCAGCGCGGCAAAACATCAGTGTCTTCGATCTGAAGATCCCTGACATGACCACCAACCGCCGCTGAGGTTGGGCAGCCCACCCGCCGCATCTTCCTCCATTTGCCAAGCCAGTCAAGCCGATCATCCGACGCCGCCGGGGTGGATCGGCTTTTCGGCCTGGTTGGAGTAGGATTCGTTATAATTTGGGTGATGCTTCTTAACACTTGGGTTGCATGAAGAATCCAGTTGTACGGGCTTTTTTCGTCGGCAAGGCGGTGGCCGACGTGCTGCGAGAGCGCTTGGAGAGCACCTTCGCCGACATTGCTGGGGAAGTGGGCAAGGTGTGGGCGGAGCTCCAAGAGGGCTGGCAGACTTTTGCTCAGGATGTCATGGCCCGGGCTGAGGCGGAAGCATCGCTAGCTACCCAAGCAATAGTGCCGCCGCCCTTCAAGACAGAGGATCTGCAGGCAACCTTGGACGACCTACGGGCAGAGGTGGCGCAGTTGCGCTCCGAATTGCAGAAGTATCGGAGTCGAAACGCTTGAACGCCAGCACACTCCGATCCCGAACCTTTTTGGGATCCGAACCCGTCAAGCCCTATACCGCCTACCGTTGGGCCCGGGAAAACTACACCCGCTGGGGCCGCCTTCTGGATATTTGGCGATTTGTGCTCACCTGGCTGTTCTACCTCTGGCTGGATCAGCAGGCGTGGAGCTACGGGGGGCAGGCCACACCAGAGCGCAAGGCCAAACGCCGCCGCGCCAGAGCCATCTGGATCCGTGAGACGCTGCTCCACCTGGGCCCTACCTTTATTAAGGTGGGGCAGTTTTTCTCCACCCGCGCCGATCTCTTCCCCGCCGAGTATGTCGAGGAGCTGTCCAAGCTGCAGGATCGGGTGCCCGCCTTTGGCTACGAACAGGTGGCGGCCATCGTGCAGCAAGAGTTGGGCAAGCCGATTGAGCAGATCTACAGCTATTTCGATCCCACCCCTTTGGCTGCAGCCAGCTTGGGACAGGTACATCGCGCCAAGCTCAAGACTGGCGAAGAAGTCGTTGTCAAGGTGCAGCGTCCGGGCCTGACCCGCCTGTTCACGATTGATCTGGAGATCTGCCGCGGGATCGCCGAGTTTTTTCAGTACCGCACCCGGTGGGGCGGGCCGGGCCGAGACTGGATCGGCATCTACGAAGAGTGCCGCCGCACCCTCTGGGAGGAAGTGGACTACCTCAACGAGGGCCGCAACGCCGACACCTTTCGCCGCAACTTTCGGGATATGCCGCAAATTGCCGTCCCCAAAGTGTACTGGCGCTACACTTCCCCCCGCCTGCTGACGCTGGAATACCTGCCGGGGATCAAGATCAGCGACTACGAAGCCCTGAGTGCGGCGGGGCTGGATCGCAAGATTTTGGCCCGCTTGGGGGCAGAGGCCTATTTGCGGCAACTGCTCAAGGACGGCTTTTTTCACGCCGATCCCCACCCTGGCAACATTGCCGTCAAGCCGGATGGCACGCTGATCTTCTACGACTTCGGCATGATGGGGCGCATTCGCCCCGGCATCAAGGAAAAGCTGATGGCCATGCTGGCGGCTGTGGTGGCCAAAAATGCCGACCTGGTGGTGGCCTCGCTGGTGGAGCTGGGGGTGCTGGTGCCCACCGCCGATCTGGCGCCGGTGCGTCGCTCGGTGCAGTACATGCTGGATCACTTTATGGATAAACCCTTTTCCAGCAACCCAGGAGAAATCTCCGTGGCGGCCATCAGCGAAGACCTCTACGAGCTGGCCTACGATCAGCCGTTTCGCTTTCCCGCCACCTTTACCTTCGTGATGCGGGCCCTGACCACGTTGGAGGGGCTGGGAAAAGGGTTGGATCCGGAGTTCAATTTTCTGGAAGTGGCCAAGCCTTTCGCGGAGGAGCTGATGAACGGCAGCAGACCGGAGACGGAGACTCTGCTAGCCCAGGTCAGCCGCCAGGCGGCAGAGTTCACTAGTAGCAGCCTCAGCTTGCCCCGCCGTCTTGAATCGACCTTGCGCAAGTTGGAACAGGGGGAACTGCGCCTGCGGGTTCGCTCGAGCGAGGCAGAGCGCCTGATGCGCCGGCTGAACAACACCGGCCTGGGCACCATTTACGCAGTGTTGTTTGCAACCTTTTTTCTCAGCGCAACCCAGCTATTTTTGGCTGGGCATGCTACTTTAGCGATTGTCACCCTGGCTTTGGCCGTTCTCGCCGCCTTGGCGCTGGTCAGGGTACTCTTAAAGGCAAATGGATCAGAGCGACTGATGTGATGCGACGATACGCCTGCGCTACGGATCCAGGCAAGGTCCGCAGCAGCAATCAGGATGCCTACTACTGTGATCCAGAAGGACGTTACTTCATCGTTGCCGATGGCATGGGAGGGCACGCTGCCGGAGCAACAGCCAGCCTGTTGGCGGTTCAGGTCATTCGCGAGTGCCTTGAGCGGGGTTGGCAGACCGTGCCAGCGCCCAAGCTGCTCAGCGAAGCGATAGAAGCAGCCAACGAGGCCATTCTGAAAGACCAGCGGGAAAACCCAGAGCGGGCAGACATGGGCACCACCGTGGTGGTGGCTATGGTGGATCCCCACAACAACTGCTGGAGTGCTCACATTGGCGACTCCCGCCTCTACCGCCTGCGCGGATCCCAGATGCAGCAGATGACGGAGGATCACACCTTGGTGGCCCGCTCGGTTCGCCAAGGGGAGTTGACGCAAGAGCAAGCCCGCGTCCACCCCTGGCGACATATTCTCGAGCGCTGCCTGGGCCGGCCCGATGCGGGGCCGCCTGCCGTGCAGCCAATTACAGTTTGTCCGGGGGATCGCCTGCTGTTGTGTAGTGACGGGCTCACCGAAGAGCTGGATGACGAGGCTATCGCCGAGTATTGCCTGCAGGTAGAGGACTTGGAGCAGCTCCCCCGCAAGTTAATCGAGGCGGCCAAAGAGCGGGGCGGGCGAGACAACATCACGGTGGTGATCGCCGAATACGCTTAGTTGTGCCCTTCTAGAGGCAGTATTGCCGGTAGACCTCGCCAGCGGCGCGGTGCAGCAGCGAGTGGCGGTACACAAGGTGGGCAAGGTCTTTGCCATAGCCGCCGCCGATAACGCAGGCAACGGGGTAGCCTCGCTTTAAGCAGGTGTCCAGCACCTGCATGTCGCGGCGAAACAGCCCCTCGTCGCTGAGGGCCAGCTTGCCCAAGAGGTCTTCGCGGTGGGGATCCACCCCCGCGTCGTAGAGCACCAGATCCGGGCGCACCTGGGCCAAGAGATCCGGCAAGTGGTCGGCCAAGATTTGTAGATAGGCTTCGTCTTCCAGGCCCACCGGCAGGGGCACGTCCAGGTCGCTCTGTTGTTTGGTGGCCGGGAAATTGGCGGCGCAGTGCATGGAAAAGGTAAACACCCGCGGCTCGGAGCGGAAGATCCAGGCGGTGCCGTCGCCCTGGTGCACATCCAGGTCGACAATCAGAACCTTGTGCACCAGCCCCTGCTGCAGCAGGACTTGGGCGGCAATGGCCAAGTCGTTGAAAATACAGAAGCCGGCGCCGTAGGTGGGAAAGGCGTGGTGGGTGCCGCCGGCGGTGTTGCAAGCCAGGCCGTGGCGCAGGGCCAACTGGGCGGTCAGGACGGTGCCGCCCACGGCTCGACAGGTGCGCCGCACCAGCTCAGGGCTCCAGGGCAGACCGATGCGCCGCTGCAGCTTGGCCTCCAGGGATCCCTCACAGTAGGCCCGCACGTACTCTGGCGTGTGCACCGATTCGATCCAGGCCAGGGGAGGCAGCTCCGGCTGGTGCACTTGCTGAGGGCGGATCACCCCTTCCCGCAGCAGTAGCTCGTGCAGGAGGCGAAATTTTTGCATGGGAAAGCGGTGGCCCGGCGGCAGGGGGGCGCTGTAGTCGGGGTGGTAAACAACGGGCAAAGACATTCAAGGCAACCGGATCGACGAGGGTGAGCATGGCCTATTGGGGCCCCAGTGCTTATGGTAGAGGTAGCCTACTCTTGCCAGGGCCCTGCTCTCTTCTCTGTATCGTCGCCATCCCCTATGTTCACTTCCTCGGATCCCTTTTTGGATCGCCTCTTGGCCCAGCGCTATCGCCTCACCCATCTGCTGGGGCAAGGAGGCATGGGGCGGGTCTATTTGGCCCAAGATCTGCTCTTTGGTGGGGTGGAAGTGGCTATTAAGCTGCTCTCCCAGCCGGCGATGGACGAGCAGGCCCGCCTGCGCTTTGAGCGGGAAGCGAAAGCCTGCGCCGCTTTGGGCCAAAAGAGCCTGCACATTGTCAAGGTGAGCGACTACGGCATCACTACCGATGGGGTGCCCTTCTATGTGATGGAATACCTAAACGGCCAAACCCTCAAGGATATTCTGGCGGCGGGACCTCTGCCTCTGGAGCGCTTTTTTCGCCTGGCCCGCCAAATTGGCCTGGGGCTCAAAGCGGCCCACGAAGGGATCCTCTTGGAAGGGCAGCGGATCCAGGTCATCCACCGCGACCTCAAGCCGGCCAACGTGATCGTGGTGGCCGACGAGAGCTTGGGGGAGCTGGCGAAGCTGGTGGATTTCGGCATTGCCAAGTTGCTCAACACCCGGGAGTCGCTGAGCCTCACCCACGCCTACCTGGGGACGCTGGCCTACTCCTCCCCAGAGCAATTGGAAGGGTTGCCGCTGGATGCCCGCTCCGACATCTACAGCTTCGGGATCATCCTCTACCAGATGGTGTCGGGCCAGATGCCCCTCCAGCCCACCACGGAATCTTTCCCGGGCTGGTACCAGGCCCACCACAAGCAGCGCCCCCTGCCTCTGGAAGAGCTGGGACTGCCCGCTGGCCTCTCCGACCTCATCCTCAGTTGTTTGGCCAAAGATCCGGCTGCCCGTCCGCCCACGGTGGCCAATGTGTTGGCAGAGCTGGAGCGCATCCAAGCCGGGATCCGAGGTTCCGCCCCTGTTGCCTTTCCATCGCCAGGGATCCGTGGCGCCTCGCTTCGGGATCCTGCTCCTTTAGCCACAGCCGGCACGCTGCGTCTCAGGCCCGTGACAGGGGCCACTGCGGCGGAAAACAGGGGATCCCTGCTCCTCTTCCTGATGGGCGGGCTGCTGGGCTGGGCCCTCGTGAGTTGGCAGTTGGGACGGTTTCTGCAGCGCCCTGCGGCTCCGGTGATCTCCGGCTCTCGCCCCTCGCCAGCTCCCACGGAGTTAGAGGATGAGCGCCCAGGAGCGGATGCGCAGCCCGATACGGCCCCTGAACCTCTTGCTCTGGAGCGGGTCAACGGCGGTGCTGCCCAGGACGCCGGCAAGAGGGAGCGGGATCCGGCGCCGGAGCTGGAGCCCTACAGCGGCAGCGGGCCGGTGTTGCGCGCCTTCCCTCTCCAGACTTCCCGCGAGGTGGTGCGGGCCGCCCTGGGATCCCCCAGCCAGCAGGGGCGGGGCGCCTGGCCCAACACCGTGTACGACCTGTACCGCTTGGGCGGCATGAACTTGAGCCTCACCTACGACGAATCCAGCCTGGCGCTGCAACAAATCGAGGCCACCATCGCCGACGACGTGCCCGCTCCGCAGGCGGAAGGGCTGCTGGAAGACATGCTGCAGGCCCCCTTGCCCCCCCAGTTGCAGCGAGAACTGCAGGCGGTGCGGGAAAACCGTTCTGAGCGCGTCCAGTTCCGTGTCGGCCCTTGGTCTGGCCTTGTCGAGCGCACCCCCCAGGGCCACCTCTACCTGGCCGTTTGGGATCCCCCGCCCAGCCCTTCACCTTCCCCGCCCACCGTCCCCGTTGCCCAGCCCCGTCCGGCCCCCGCCGGCCCTCCTCCCGGCCAGACCCTGCAGGAGCTGCTGCGCCGCTCACGGGAATTGCGGGGAGATTGAGCCATGTCTGCTTCCGAAGACAAGAATCCTGTGCTGGGCACCGTCGCCCGCTTCTTCAAGACCCTGGCGAGACCCTTTCCGGTCGGGCCTACGCTTTTCCTCAAGCCCGCCGAGCCTCCTCCCCCCAAGCGCCCGGTGCGCCTGCGGATCACCTGCCCAGGAGAGCCCCCCCAAGTGGTCACCCTGCAGGGATCCGACATTCTGGGTCGCAGCCAGACGGTGGCCACCATCCGCATCCGCGCTCCTGCGGTGAGCCATCTGCACGCCCGCATCCGTCCGCGTCCGGGCTGGCGTCTGCCCGGCCTGGGGTGGCGGATCCCGTTGCCCCCAATTCTCTACTGGCTGGGGTGGAACGCCGGTCGCTACCAACTGGAAGATCAAGACTCCACCAACGGCGTCTTTCGCCTCAAGCCCTTTGGCGGCGCCGAGCGGGTGCGGCGAGTGATCCTGCGCCATGGCCAGCGACTCAGCCTTGGCCCGCCCCGGGATCCGGAGAGCGTGTTCATTCAGGTGTTGGATCCACCGCCGCCGCAGGTGTACGGGGTGCGCGGCTGCCTGATCCTGATGGCGCTCTTGGGGCTGGGGGTGAGAATTTGGATCGGCCATGAGTGGAGCAAGTTCTCAGTAGAACCGCCGCTCGCCGCCGATCGCAACCCCCTCATCGTCCTGGCCGGGGATCGGCAAACCGAACTGCGCCGCCACCAGGGGGATATCTATCGGGAGCTGCCCAACCTGGAGGCCTTCGGCCCGATTCTGCCCAAAGTGGTGGTGGCCGCCGAAGATCACCGCTTCTACTCCCACTTCGGGGTCGATCTGCTGGGCATTGCCCGCGCCTTTTGGGTCAACCTGCGCTCCGGAGAGGTGCAGCAGGGGGGCAGCTCCATCAGCCAACAACTGGCCCGCACCGTGTTGCGCGACTACACCGGCTCAGGCAACACCTTTGGCCGCAAGCTGCGGGAGGCTGTTGCCGCCCTCAAGCTGGAGCGGCGCTACAGCAAAGACGAAATCCTCACCCTCTACCTCAACAACGTCTACTTGGGCAACGGCATCTACGGCTTTGAGACCGCCGCCCAGTTCTACTTCGGGATCCCCAGCCGCCAGCTCAGCCTTTCCGAAGCCGCCACCCTGGCCGCCATCCTGCCTGCTCCCAATGCCTTCAACCCCATCGCCAACTACGATGCTGCCGTGCGGGGCCGGGATCGGGTGTTGGATCGCCTCAGCGAGCTCCAAGTCTTCCCAGAAGAGGAGATTCGGCGGGCCCGGCGCAGCCGCCTCACCCTCAACCCCAATCTGCGCTCCCAGACCTCGACGGTTGCCCCTTACTTCTACAGCACCGTCTTCCAGGAGCTGCGGCAGCTTCTGGGCCAAGACCTCTCGGCAGAGGGCAACTTCATCATCGAGACCACACTGCATTTGCCCTACCAGCGGCTGGCGGAGCAGGCCCTGGCCCAAACGGTGCGCGAGGCGGGCTCCCGCCTGGGCTTCAGTCAGGGTGCCTTGGTCAGCCTCGACAGCCGCAACGGTGAAATCCTGGCCTTAGTAGGTGGGATCGACTACAACGCCAGCCCCTTCAACCGGGCTACCCAAGCCCAACGGCAGCCGGGATCCACCTTCAAAGTCTTCACCTACGCCGCCGCCCTCAGCCAGGGGATCCCGCTTTCGCAGGTGCTCTCCTGTGAGCCGCTTACTTGGGGCAACCTCACCTTTCAGGGCTGCCGCTCGGGAAGTGCCCCCATGGACTTGGCCCGCGGCTTGATCCTCTCCGAAAACGTAATCGCCCTGCGGCTGGCCCAACAGGTGGGGCTGGAGCAGGTGGTGGCCATGGCGCGGCAAATGGGGATCCAATCCCCCTTGCAGCCCTATCCTTCCCTGGTACTCGGCACGATGGAGGTGAACCTGCTGGAGCTGACCGCGGCCTTTGCTCCTTTGGCCAATCGCGGCCTTTGGTCCAGGCCCCACACCATCCGCCGCATCTTGGATAGCAGTGATTGCGCCAACCCCGACGACTTTCGCACCTGCCGCGAGATCTACCCAGGCCGCGAGGATCCCCGCTCGCAGCGGCTGGTTTTGTCGGCAAGCGTCGCCCAGCAGATGACCGCCGTATTGCAAGGCGTGATCCGCTCCGGCACCGGCACTGCCGCTCGCCTTGGGATCGGAGAAGCGGGCAAAACCGGCACCACCACCGCCAACAAGGATCTGCTCTTTATCGGCTACACACCCAACCCGCCTCTGGTAACCGGCATTTGGCTGGGCAACGACGACGCCGGCCCCACCCGCGGCAGCAGCAGCATTGCCGCCCAAACTTGGAGAAACTACATGAGCCAAGTCATCACGGAATAAAAACCTTGGGATCCCTGGCTTTGCCTGTTGGAGCGAAGCTGTATGACTGTCCCTCTGATTCAAAACCCTGATGTTCTAGAAAGCCGACTCAAGGAGATTCCCACCGAACCTGGTGTCTATTTGATGCGAGATGCCACCGACCAGATTCTCTATGTGGGCAAATCGAAGAAGTTGCGATCTCGCGTGCGATCCTATTTTCGCTTTACCGGCGACTTGCCTCCTCGCATTCAGCGCATGGTGGTTCAGGTTTGCGAGATCGAGTTTATCGTAACCGATAACGAAAGCGAAGCCCTAGCCCTGGAAGACAATCTCATTAAAACCTATCAGCCGCCCTATAATGTTCTCCTCAAGGAGGAAAAAAAATACCCCTACTTGTGCATTACGTGGTCAGAGCCTTACCCTCAGATTTACATTACCCGCCACCGCCGTCTCAACCAAAATCAAGATAAGTACTACGGGCCCTATACCGATGTGGGCCTGCTGCGCTACACCCTCGGCCTGGTGAAGCGCATTTTTCCCTTGCGCCAGCGTCCCAAGCCCCTTTACAAAGATCGCCCCTGTTTGAACTACGACATCGGGCGTTGCCCTGGTGTCTGCCAAGGCTTGATCAGCCCGGAGGAGTATCGCAAGACCGTTGCTCAAGTGGCGATGATCTTCCAGGGGCAGACGGACGAGCTTATCCGGGAGTTGAAGGAGAAAATGGCCCAGGCAGCCGAGCAAGAAAATTATGAGGCGGCGGCGCGGTACCGGGATCAAATTCGTGGCCTAGAACAACTGGGCGAATCCCAGAAGGTGTCTTTGCCCAACTCTACCGTCAGCCGCGATGCCCTGGCCTTAGCTATGGATGACTCGCGAGCTTGCATCCAGTTGTTTCAGGTGCGGGCGGGCAAGTTGGTGGGGCGGCTGGGGTTTATTGCTGAAAACCGTGGCGACGACCCAGCCCTGATTTTGCAGCGAGTTTTGCAAGAGCATTACCAGTACTGCGACCCGGTGGAAATTCCCTCGGAAATCTTGACCCAGTACGAGCTGCCGGATCGCGATTTTCTTGAGTCTTGGCTAAGCCAAAAAAAGGGGCGCAAGGTCAGTCTCCTTGCCCCCCAGCGGCAGAGCAAAGCGGAGCTAATTGAACTGGTAGAGCGGAACGCCCGGCTGGAGCTAGCCCGCAGCCAGCGCTTGGCAAACCGGGAGGCAGAAGCGCTGGAACGCTTGGCAGAAGTTTTGGATTTGCCGGCA
Source organism: Synechococcus sp. H60.3 (assembly GCF_047462295.1). Taxonomy (NCBI): domain Bacteria; kingdom Bacillati; phylum Cyanobacteriota; class Cyanophyceae; order Synechococcales; family Synechococcaceae; genus Synechococcus; species Synechococcus sp. H60.3. The sequence continues at coordinate 22,976 of NZ_JANSIY010000018.1, forward strand.
GCCCCCCGCCGCTTGGAAGCCTACGACATTTCCCACCTCCAGGGATCCGATGCGGTGGGCAGCCAGGTGGTGTTTATCGACGGCTTGCCAGCCAAGCAGCACTACCGCCGCTACCGGATCCGCAACCCCGAGGTGCGGCCCGGCCACTCCGACGATTTTGCCAGCCATGCCGAGGTGGCGCGGCGTCGCTTCAGCAAAATGACCCCTGAGGATCAGCCGGACTTGGTGCTCATTGACGGCGGTAAGGGGCAATTGGCGGCAGTCATGGCTGTCTTGGCAGAGCTGGGCCTGGAGCACCTGCCAGTCATTGCCCTGGCCAAGCGGGAGGAAGAGATCTTTCGGCCCGGGGATCCGCTGCCGCTGCGGCTGCCGCCCCAGGATCCGGCCCGCCTGCTGTTGCAGCGCCTCCGCGATGAGGCCCACCGCTTTGCCCTGGCCTACCATCGCCAGCAGCGGCAGCTACGCCAACAGGCTTCTGTCCTGGAGGAGATCCCTGGCCTGGGCAAGCAGCGCCAAAAGCTGCTAATGGAGGCGTTTCGCTCCCTTGCCCGCATTCAAATGGCCACAGAAGAGCAGTTGGCCCAGGTGCCAGGTATTGGCCCCAAGCTGGCCCGCCAGATTTACCGCTACTTCCATCCAGACGCCGAAACAGAGTCGCCAGCAACGGCAGAAGGGGGGTGAAGGGCCAAACTTAACGATTCAAGCTGGCCTATCATCGTGGAGTCTGCCATTTGCTGGGCAACCGTTCTCGGCCAAGGGGATCCAAGTGAAGGTAGCGCTGTTGCAACTCAACTACACCGTTGGCGATCTCAGCGGCAATGCTGAACGCATCCGCGCGGCGGTCGAGGCAGTGGCGGCGGCAGGAGCGGAGCTGGCCATTACGTCTGAGCTGGCCCTGTTGGGGTACCCACCCCGGGATCTGCTGCTCTATCCAGCTCTCATCGAGAGGGCGGGCCAAGTTTTGCAGCAGTTGGCCGCCCGGCTGCAGGAGAGCATTCCGGTGGTGGTGGGATCCGTGCAGCCCAACCCTCTGCCGGAGGGGCGGCCCCTCTACAATGCGGCAGCCTGGCTGGAAAGGGGGCAGATCCGCCACTGGTTCCAGAAGTCGCTCCTGCCCACCTACGATGTCTTCGACGAGGATCGCTACTTCGAGCCGGGATCCCCGCCCCCGCCCATTGAGTACCGGGGCCGCCGACTGGGCTTTACCATCTGTGAGGACATCTGGAACGACCGCGACTTCTGGCAGCACTGCCGCTACCACCGCGATCCAGTAGAAGAGATGGCCCGCTGCGGCGCCGATTTGCTGATTAACCTTTCCGCCTCCCCTTTTAGCTTGGGCAAGCAAAAATTGCGGGTGGAGATGCTGGGATCCCTAGCCCGCAAGCACGCCCTGCCCATCCTCTACGTCAACCAGGTGGGAGGCAACGACGACCTCATCTTTGACGGGGCCAGTTGCGCCCTAGATGGCCGAGGCCGGCTGGCGGCCCAAGCTGCTGCTTTTGCGCCGGATCGGCTCATCGTGGATGTGGAGGCGCTGCTCCATCCCCGTGATGAGGAACCCAGCCCGCCGGGATCCCGCTGGCCAACAGAGCCGGAAGCGGAGCTGTACGAAGCCTTGGTTTTGGGCACCCGCGACTACGTCAGCAAATGTGGCTTTCGCGAGGTGTTGCTGGGCCTGTCGGGAGGGATCGACTCGGCTGTTACTGCCGTCATTGCCGCCGACGCCCTAGGGCCAGAGCGGGTGCTGGGAGTGCTCATGCCCTCTCCTTACTCCAGTCCCGGCAGCCTGACGGATGCTTACCAACTGGCGCAAAACCTGGGGATCCCGACCCTGAAGCTCCCCATTCACGCGATTATGGAAAGCTACCAACATCTCCTGGCCGAGCCTTTTGCCGGCCTCCCCCCCGACATTACCGAAGAGAACCTGCAGTCCCGCATCCGCGGCACCCTGCTCATGGCCCTCTCCAACAAGTTTGGCCGGCTGCTTTTGACCACGGGCAACAAGTCGGAGCTGGCAGTGGGCTACTGCACCATCTACGGGGATATGTCCGGTGGCTTGGCGGTGATCTCCGATGTGCCCAAAACCTGGGTCTACCGCCTGGCCCGCTGGATCAACCGGCAGCAGGAGCGGATCCCCCTTCCCATCCTCAGCAAGCCCCCCTCGGCAGAGCTGCGGCCTGGCCAGCGAGATAGCGACAGCCTACCCCCCTATGACGTGCTGGACGCCATCCTGCAGCGGCACGTTGAACAGCACCAATCCGCTGCCGAGCTGGTGGCCCAAGGGTTTGATCCCGATACCGTACACCAGGTGCTGCGGCTGGTGCAAAATGCCGAGTTCAAGCGCCACCAGGCTCCTCCAGGACTGCGGGTCACTGACCGGGCCTTTGGCACTGGCTGGCGCATGCCCATTGCCAAACGCCAGGAAGGGATCTGTTTTTGATTTTGCCTTCACCCCCGGCCCCTCTCCCTCAGGGAGAGGGGGGTTGCCGCAAGCCAAGTTTCTAGATCAGCCCCAGCCAGGAGGCGACGCCTTGGCCGGTCACCGCTTCGATGACAATGGCCAGGACAAAGCCAATCATGGCTGCGCGACCGTTGAGACGCTCGGCATATTCGTTAAAGCCAAACTTGGGCTCAGACAGGTTGGGGTTGGACATAAGAACCTCCGCTGTGTGCTTTGGAGCAAAAAGAGTGGAATCTGTAAAGAATGAAAACAAGAATGCCACCCTATCAGTATAGTTTGCATTTCTTTACGAATGCAAGAAAGAAGCTGCCGATGACCAGTGTTCCGGTTGAGGACAAGAGCCAGGTTCCTAGGTGCGGCGTTTCATCTCTCCTCCCTAGCCCAGAACGGCAGGGATCCCTGTTACAAAAGTTCGGAAATCGCAGCCTTCCCACCGACTAGGGTAATCTGAAGTGCAGGTCAACGGAGAAAACCCCTATGGCGATTCAGCGTGGTGCCAAAGTCCGTGTGTTGCGGAAAGAATCCTACTGGTATCGGGATGTGGGAACGGTGGCAGCGGTGGATACCAGCGGCATCCTCTACCCGGTGATCGTCCGCTTTGACAAGGTTAACTACTACAACATCAACACCAACAACTTCCGCGAGGACGAGCTGGAGGTGGTGGAAGAGCCCAAGCCCAAAGCCAAAGCTACCTCTGCCAAGTAAACCAAGCTTTCGGCCTTCCTGTCCTGTGCCCGAGCTGCCCGAGGTTGAAACCGTCAGGCGGGATCTGCAGCGCCTTACTCTAGGTCTGCGCATCCTGGCGGTGGAGGTGCTTCTCCCTCGCACCGTGGCCTACCCTGGCAAAGAGGAGTTTGAGCAGGGGCTGGCTGGTACCTGTTTGACCCAGTGGCAGCGGCGAGGCAAGTATCTCTTGGGATCCCTGGACTCCGGAGCGGTTCTGGGTGTGCATCTGCGCATGACCGGGCAACTGCTCTGGGTTCAGGGATCCGCACCTTTGCCGGTTCATACTCGCGTCCGGCTGCGCCTGGAGCAGGGGTGGGAGCTGCGCTTTGTTGATCTGCGCACCTTTGGCCAGATGTGGCTGGTGCCCGCCGGGGTGGAGCCGGAGACGGTGATCCCCGCCCTGCAGAGCTTGGGGCCGGAGCCGCTGTCGCCGGCCTTTTCAGAAATCTATTTCCAAGCTGCTTTGCAGAAGAGCCGCCGCCCCATCAAAACTGCCCTGCTGGATCAGGGCCTGGTGGCGGGGGTGGGCAACATTTACGCTGATGAGGCCCTGTTTTTGAGCGGTATTCACCCTTTGACGCCCGCCTCGCAGCTTTCCGACGCTGCCAAAAGCCGCCTGCGGCAAGCTTTGATCGAGGTGTTGCGGGTTGGGCTGGAGCAGCGGGGCACCACCCTGCGCGATTACCGGGATCTGCGTGGGCTCAACGGCAACTATCAAGGTCAAGCCTGGGTGTACGGTCGGGAAGGGGATCCCTGCCGCCTCTGTGGCACCCCCATTCAGCGGCTTAAACTGGCGGGCCGCTCAGCCCACTTTTGCCCCCGCTGCCAGCCGCCCCCAGGCCAGGTGGCAACTGGATGGCGGATCCCCCGCGAACAGCTATAGTTCTGGGTTGATCTCCAGCTCCCCTCTCCCAGAGGGAGAGAGGCCGACGGTGAGGGAGGGATCCCGGTGAAAAAGGTGGTAGGGCCTCGGTCTTGGGGCGTCTTCGGCGGGATAGCTTTGTGGGGGATAGGGATCCCGGCACTTCCTGTTTTTGCTCAACTGGAGCTGGATGCCCAACTGGGCCGATCCCAAGTTGTTGCCCCCAGCAAAGATTGCCCCGCCTGCGACCTGACGGGAGCGGAGCTGCCAGGCGTGGATTTGCGGGGGGCCAACCTCAAAGAAGCCATCCTCAAGCAGGCCAATCTGCAAGCTGCCGACCTCTCCCAGGCAATCCTCAACTTGGCCGATTTGCGCGGCGCCAACCTGAGCAGCACGGATCAGGGCGGGGCCTTTCTGTGGGAAGCGGATCTCAGGCAAGCCAACCTGCAGCAGGCCAATCTCACAGGGGCTAACCTCCAGGTGGCCAACCTCAGCGAAGCCGATTTGCGCGGGGCTGTTCTTGCCGGCGCCGACCTGACAGGAGCCAACCTACGCCAGGCCGATCTGCGCGGGGCCGACCTGCGGGGAGCTTTTCTGGAGGGAGCGGATCTAACTGGCGCCTTGTACAACGCCCAGACCCAACTGGATCCCACCTTTAGCCCCAGCGCCCACGGCATGGTCTTTGTGAAAAACTAGCCCCCCTCTCCCTTGGGGAGAGGGGCCGGGGGTGAGGGCTAGCTCCCTCTTTTGGGCAGATTAAGCTTAGCCCCCTTCCTGGCCGGGATCCCCTGCCATGAGTTCCCCTGTGCGAGTTCTGATTGCCGACGACCATCCCCTATTTCGGCTGGGGCTAAAGTTTGCCCTGCAAGCACAAGGATTTGAGGTGGTGGCCGAAGCGGAGACGGGATCCCAGGCCGTTGAGTACTGCCGCCACAACCCTCCCGACGTGGCCATTTTGGATGTGCGCATGCCGGATGGAGACGGGATCCTGGCCTGCCAGCAGATTGTTGAGCTGGGCCTGTCGGTGGTGGTGGTGATGATGACCACCTTTCAGGAGCCGGCCCTGATCGAGGCGGCGCGACGAGCGGGGGCCAAAGGCTACCTCTCCAAAGAAACTGACCCGGCGGAGCTGGCCCGCGTCATTCGGCAAATTCTGGCCACTCCCGATCAAGACTGGCTGCCCACCCCCCAAGCGTTGCCCAAGCTCACCCCCCGCGAGCTGTGCGTGTTGCAACTGATGAAGGAGGGCCTGGCCAACAAGCAGATTGCCCGCCGCCTGGGCCTCAGCATCGAAACCGTGAAAGAATACGCCAGCGCCGCCTACCGCAAGCTGGACGCCACCGACCGCGTCACCGCCCTGCTCAAGGCGCAACAACTGGGAATTCTCTAAGTACAAAGCCCCTATCCTCCTCCCCTCTCCCTCAGGGAGAGGGGCCGGGGGTGGTCGCGTGAGCGGCGCGGAGCGCTTGGGCAGTCCGGCGTTTCCCCCCAGAGGTGGGGATGCCTGCAATCCGGATCCCTTGCATACTGTTGCTATCTTGGTAGCCTTTACCCGCGTACGGCTATGTCTGCTCCTTCCCC